>WFTN01000200.1 GCA_015485455.1 Planctomycetota bacterium
ACAGCATCACCAAGCCTGGGAGCTGCAAATGAGACAGGCTTTGAACCAAGCTCTTCAAGAATCCAAAGGCGTTGGTGTCCGAAAGTTGCTCCCGGATACGGAAAGGGGTGAGCTCGGAAGCTGGCACACGTGTGCCACGCAAATAGTCAGCAAGCAAGTCCACACAATCGTAATCATCGTCCACCACCCCAGCCATGTAGCAAGACACAGCTTTGCGGAAGTTGCGGCTTTCTACCGGAGATTCTTCGAATTCTCGTCGCAGCCAGTGTTTGAAGTCAGCAGCACCAATTTCTTTGGCTCTTTGGCGGGCGATGGTTCGCAAGACCACGTCGATGCCCGGTTCTGGCTCTAAATCCAGTGATTCTGGGGGCAGCTCCAACCCCTTAGCCACTGCCTCGTAGATCTTCTCGGGCTTATCAAAGGGGCATTCTTTCGGTGAAAGATCAACTCGTGCAGTACAGAAACCTTCTTGCCATGCGATCTCGCGCAAGCTCATTAGGAATTGCGTCTTGCCGCCGCCGAAAGTCGCTTGGATCAATTTGAAGGAGCTGTTGCGGCCCGATTCTTTCATCTGCTTGAGATATTCAATTCGCAACATCTCCAAGAGATCATTAGTAGCCACATTCACAAAAAGTGCACCCCGCTCCGGCGGTTGACCCGTCTCTCCCATACGCTGGATGATGTGCCTTGCCAATGCTGGATCAAGATCTTCGTTGTAGAGCATCAGGAGTCCTCTTTGCTGAAGAATACGGTCAACTTAAATTCGCCATTGCCCTGTTCATCTTCGAAGAAAATAACCCGGCTTTTCTTCGATGCACTTGAGCCTGTGGCCACACCCAAGTTCAACCTACGATTCTTATGAACCAAGGCTTTTTCGCGGCGCAAACGCAAGACATCCCAGGCAAATTGCGCCCGGGTATAGTCCTTAAAACTCTTCTGCCGTGGATCTTTGAGAAAAGCTGGCTTCTGCCGGTGAATCGCCAAATAGGGCAAAAAGTCGACAATCTCGACTCGGTCGCTTTTGGCGCCAGTAGCAGCTCGACAAGCCTGCCACGCGCTATAGCAATGTTCGTGAAAAACTTGAGGATCAAAGGGTGTATTGAGGACTTTCAAAGCCTCATCATAACCCGCGAGAATCGCATCACATTCTGCCGGGACTTGCAACAGAGTCTCCTTGGCAAATTGAAGTGACGCTTTTCCTTTGTCGCGGTCAATCACGATAGCCAAGGGAGGTGTGCGCACTTCGATAGGCCCTTCCCGGCGCAAGACTCGCATGGCCAACCCTCTGGCCTTAAAAGCGTCCCCCAAGTCTTGGCCCAAACGCTCCGTGGCTTGTTTGACGCGATCCTCCAAGTGGGCCCGGATATGATCAATAATCTGGCCCCCATTGACCGCAGAAGTAAGCCCAGTCGGCACTTTCTTAGAAGCCTTCTCTACAGCTATCAAAGCCTTCTTGACGTCTTCGTAAACCTTAGGCTTATTCAAAGGCCCTAGGACCGTAGCCATTTTCCCCAGCTCTTTCGCTGCTGCCTTCAGGGCTCCCTGCTGTATCACAACCCATTTGTGAATGGGGACAGTCTCCCCCTCTTGAACATCATTTTCCGACTGATTCATGTTTTCTTCTTTGTTGGCTTCGTTCTATTGGTCGGCATCCCTGCCACCGCCCACTGTCATTGTGAACGAGACCACAGATTTGCTCAAGATCATGAGTACAAAACGCCCAATTGCCTAACAACTGGAGGGCCAAGAATGGCATTCTATGACCAATTCGTCAACTGGGTGAACTTGACCAAGATTCGCCGATTTTCTTGATGGTTTTGGGGATAAAGAACAGGCAAATGGCGCGTCGAGAGCGGGAGAACCGCCAACGTGGCGCAAGACAGTCGGCACCAAATGGACTCACTGAATACGATGCGAGCAGCTTTTCTTGGATTGAATATGCAAAAAACGACGCCAAGAATTCCTTCGACAGTTTCAGGTGGCGACAGTGTGGCTAACTGTTGAAGTAGAAGAACTATCGGCAACATGGATCGTGACCGATTGCCCCGCTTCCGGTGCTTTGAAGCAGATTGTCACCGTATGTTTGGCTGGGTTATGTTTCAACTTTAGGCTAACGGCGGCCCCAGAACTCAAAGCGCGTGCGGAAAAACCAGCACCAACGCCAGAAGCCGTTATGCATACTGTAGAGCCTGGCTCCACAAAAATTGGCCCGGTGATTGAGATCATGACGCCCTGATCGTGGCAATAAGGTCTTCGATCCGCGTGCGGAGCTTAGCATGTTTGATTGAACCCAAGGTGGATTCAATCACCCCCTGAACAGGCTTTAAGGCGACAGGGTCAATAGACTGTAGAACCCTGAGAGCTGTCAAACGCGTTTGGATAAACCGATCTTGCAAGGAGTTGCAGACCAGATCGTACAAAGCGACATGCCCTCGATCCCCAATCCAACTCAATGCCACATTCCTCTTTTCCTCAGTTCCATTCAGCAACCTCGCAACAATCCTAGGGCGACCAGATGAAGCATAGAGAGTATCGAGAATCCCGTACTCCGCCACGAGGATTGCATCAACACTGGACAATGAGGGAGCCGTCTCAGACTCCCCAACGAAACGGTTGAGGCCGAGGGCGGTGATACCCACAATCCCAATGGCGACAGCGGTTCGACGAAAGAACTGGCGGCGCGCGATATCCACGGTTTGAACTTGCATAGGGATTTCCTTTCGACGGCAAACTCCAAACATAAACATTCCAAATTACCTGACGCCGTCTTTCGCAGGGGTGGACTATAAAATTTCGTGGAATCCGAAAAAACTCAGAGAGCCTTAGAGCCCAACGCCGACAAGGTCACGCAAGAACATATCGTGCGTTAGACTTCACTATCAAGAATAAATCTCCGGCGATCAAAATCTGCTGATTACTGTATGGCTAACGCCTTTTGGCCCACTATTATCGCCAACATGCACGATCACACCGGCACCCGCCGCAGGGGCAACAAAACAAACCGTCGCGGTACGCTTCTTGGCATTGATGATGATAGTCACCTTAACCGGAAGTCCAGACGACACCGCCGTGGCAGAAAAACCTGGGCCGACATTCGACGCGGTTATGCACACATTGGACCCTGCTTCAACGAAACTAGGGCCATTCAACCGAATCATGACGCCTCAATCTCGACCAACAATCTGTCAACTTGCGCGCGGAACTCACGACTCTTAATTCTGTCGTTTGTTTCTCCAATCAACTGCAGATGTGGTTTCAACGCTGGATACCCGATTCTGGCTAAAACGACGAAGGCTGCCTTTTGAACTTCTTTGTGTCTTGCCCCAAGAGAAACACAGACAAGATCATACATCGATGCATGCTTACGATCTTCAATCCATTGGAGGGTCCTAACGGCCTGTGATGGAGTCCCATTGGCAACGACAGCCTCAATCTTGGTGCGACCAAGTGTGGCGTAAAATACATCGAGAGACCCGAAATCGGCTACGATTTCAGCCTCGATTCCGTTCGGCACAGCCGCCTTCATCTCGCCAGCAGAGTAACGAACGCCCAAGGCAGCGATTCCAACAATTCCAGCGGCGGTCCTAGCAAAAAAGAGTCTGCGCGAGAAAAACGACCTGGGAATAGACATGACTGCGATAATCTCCTGCTTTTATCTCAAACAATGTGAGCGTCTATTGTTCTTGACGTAACTTCGTGAACTTGCGGACCGGGAAATCTTTGTTCTTTGACGAAAATTGTGACAAATAGCGAATAACGTCAGCAAAATTCGGTAATTCGCTGTGAGAATTCTTGGAAAGAATGAACCCGCCAGCGAAAAATCCAAGTCACACGGGCAGACTCTACCGGCGTACGATCACAGTATGATTATTGGCTTCCGATTTGTTGTTGCCCGTAACATGAACGGTAACCGTGCTACCGCCCGCAGGTGCGACGAAACAAAGTACGGCTGTGTGATTTTGCGGATTGATCGTCACTTTCAACTTGACCACGGTTCCCGGTGAACTCGCAATTGCGCTAAACCCACTTCCAATGTTTGTTGCCGTAATACAAACATTGGAGCCTGCTTCCACAAAGCTTGGTCCACTTAACGGAATCATGACGATTCTATTTCCACCAACATCCCACGAACTTCTGACAGGAGCTCCCCATCCTTAATACTGCGACTCACTGCCTCAAGCGCGGCGGCATGGGGCTTCAGAGTTACGCGGTCGAGACCATTCAGCGAAGCATATGCAACTTTCTGAATTTCTTTCCTGCCGTCACCCAAATACAAGCACAACAAGTCGTACATTGGCGCATGTCGCCGTCGGCCAATCCAAAGTAGGGTGCGAGACACTTGAGAAATCGTGCCCGTCGCCAACACCAGCTCTATCTTGGAACGACCAGCCGTCGCGTAAAAAGTGTCTAAGCGGGTGTAATCAAGGGCGATGTCTAGCTTGGCTGCATTGGTCGGGCCAGCAGTCTCAGACTCCCCAATGAAACGGTTGAGGCCGAGGGCGGTGGTACCCACAATCCCAATGGCGACGGCGGTTCGACGAAAGAACTGGCGGCGCGCGGTATCCACGGTTTGAACTTGCATAGGGATTTCCTTTCGACGGCAAACTCCAAACATAAACACTCCAAATTACCTGACGCCGTCTTTCGCAGGGGTGGACTATGAAATCTTTAGAAATTTCTATTTTCTGCTCACATCCGACAGCCGAGCGCCCATGGATGCCAGATGGAACCCTGGGGCAAGGCTAACCAATGAAAATCTTCGGCGATCTGAGAAGCCGAGGGACTTAGCCCCTACAATCCAAAGACTGTATGGGTCATTCTCTCGCTGGCAGTGTTCTTCACATGAACAGTCACAGCCCTTGCGCCCGGGGGTATAGTGAAGCAGATTTTCGCCCTGTGTTTCGCAGGATTATGGATCACCTTCAGCTTGATCCTTTGGGATCCGCTCACAGCGGCGTTTGCCGAAAAGCCCGGGCCAACTCCAGTCACCGTGAGACACACCTGGGCACCCACTTCAACGGCGGATGGGCCGCTTATTTTGATCATGACAATTCGACATCATTCAGCAGTCGCGTGAAGACTACTTTAAGCTCATTCCGCTTTACCCCTGGGGCAGCGGATTGAAGAATCCCTAGATGGGGCTTCAAGAGAACTGGGTCCATATTCACCAGCAAACGCAATGCAACTTCTCGCACCTTCATTCTTCCGTCTACCACCGACCTACATATCAGGTCATAGAGAGGCTTATGCCCCCGCATTTCAATCCACTCCAGGGCATAGATTTTCTTCTCAACTGTTCCGTTTTGAAGTCGTGCTTCAATCCTAGGCCGAACAAGGCTCGCAAACTGAGCATCGAGTAGCGCGAATTCAGAAGCCTCCGCTA
>WFTN01000201.1 GCA_015485455.1 Planctomycetota bacterium
ATCGTAGGGAATCCGACGTCTTTTCTGGCCATGGGTTTCTCCGTTGGTGTTAAACGTTTTGCTGTCCGCCATACACGCTTGAGTCGCCAGCCATATCAAGTTGCTTCTGCCGATATCTGAGAAAGCCCCGAGCGAGGAGCAAAGAAACTTCATGAAGCCGCTTTTCCTCGCTCAGGATTGGTGGTTGATATGCCATCAGCTTTGAGAGATTTCGTTGAGAAGATCCAATTGCTGAAAGATCTGCTTCTCGATTGCCAACCGTGAAGGCGAGTCAATGGGCCTCATGATTGGATGATCCCTTCCTTGACGATCGCGTCTTGCCGGAAAAGACAGGGCTCTCTTGCCATCAAGGGTGCTTCGGAGTGCGATTCCGTCAAGGCGAAGGCACCCATCAATAACCAGTGAGACGAACCCCAATAGACCTTTTTGGACGTCACGAGTTGATGCTGGGGTGAATTGGACACTGGAGACACTTAGTTCATTTGCTGTTTTCATTTTTCTTCCTTTCATTCCTGGTAAACCTGAAATCCATCGTGTCGAGCACGTCACCCTGCCAACCGCAGGCAAAACAGCGGCAGAATCCGGGGATCTCCTCTCGGCAATTTCCGTGACAACTGGGGCAGATAAGAGGGCTTCGCCCACCAAACTTTGTTGTGAACTTCACCATTATGGGAGGTCCTCCTTGGGTGCAGGTTTTACCTGCGGTTTGTTTGCTTGGATGGGGGCTTGGGATGGGTTGACCGGCGGCATTACGAGCCGCAGGCATGACTTTTGGGTGGATTCGAGTTCTTGGTGTTGCAACTCCAATCTGAGGGGGTTTAGGTTACGGAGACACTTTTCTTGGTCGCACTTGCCACTGACGATGGTCAAGGAAAACAGCCGAATGAGATGAGTGTTCATTCTTGAATCTCCTTGTTGAGGGGGTTGGCACAGCTGGTATCGTCGACGAGTCCTCCCGGGTTTCCTGCTTCATTGCGGAGGAGTTCGGGATGCAGATGGAATTCAGTTGTGGGTGCTCCTCCTTGTGGCGTTGATGGCTTGGGAATCCACTTACCGAGGCCGCGGGAGACAAATTGGTCGAGGAGATCCTTGGCGTCCGCACTTGTCTTTATGGATCTTGATGAGCGTCGTAGCTCATTAGCCGTGACAACACCGCCTTTCCTTCCGATGAGATTCAAGGACTTGCCTTCCAGCTTTGAAGCTTCGGAAGCGTCCATGCCGCTATAAAGACGCCCTGCTTCATGACCGAACCAAGCAGTTTGTCTAAGTGCGGCTTCCATTGAAGGTGCCTGGACCACGAAAGGCGACGTTGTGAAGTCCACTCCCGTTACGTAGTTCACCAGGTGATGGAGCATCGCAAAGCGGGCCGTGTACGCTTCAAGTTTGGACCAAGCCGCGACAAGCCCACCCGAAAGATTCCGTTGTTCCTCTGCATGATTGTTGTAGAACTCGACCCAGATCTTTTTGGCCGCTGGACTCAATGTAAGTACTTGGGGTTGTAGAATGCCCTTGTCATCGGCACGCATTTCAAGGCCCTGGAGTTTCTGAATCTTGCTTTGGAATTGAGATTGGAATTCAGGGTCCAGCGAGTCATCGGACCAGACTTTCTTGGCGATGGGCGGTCTTGCGAAGAGGAATCGAGCAGCCATTCCGTTTTCCACGAAAGATGGCGTCAGGATCTCTTGAAGCACGCCAGGTTGAATCCCACCTGTGATGGAAAGAAATGCCCGTGGTACGAAGATCGTCGGCCTTTGCGCGGTCTTTCGATCAACAATGAGTTGTTTGGCTCGATTCATTTCAAGCCACTGGGCTACATCGGCCCCTTTTGCGTTCGTGAATTTATCGAAACTCTTGAACCATGCGGTGAGTTCATCGCGATAAAGGAGCAGACCACGTGGTTGCCTTTCAAGAAGAACTGCAAGTGCTTCCACAGTCGTGTCGCCACAATAGAGACGATTGCAAATGGGTTCTTTCGGTTTGGCATCGTCGAGTCGTGCGCCTTTACTATTACGCTTGCACGATTCCCAATTCGCCAAATCTACTTCGTAAGCCGCAAAACGCTGCTCGTGCTGATAGAATGCTTCTTGCTGCATGGCGAGAATCGGTGCCAATGCCGAGTCTTGGGCTGGGGATTTCAACGTGCCACTACCTGCGACCAGAAGCGCCCAAACGACGGCCGGTTCCTCCCAGCCCTCTTTCAATCTTATGAGGCGACTATTGCCAACAAGTGCTGAAGACAAGGCGAGAAGTGCGGGTACGAAATAGCTCGGATCGCAAACCAAGGCGTTCGAGGCGGTCCCTGCGAAATTGGCAAGCAGCTGCGGTAACTCTTCCAAAGGAAACGGTTTGAATTCTTGCGAGCGTCGGCCGATCAATATTTCGGCGACGTCTTCAGGGATTGTCTCCGTAACTGAAACCACTGGGATGAAGAGCTTGGACTTACTCATTTCTTAAGGACTCCTGAATTCGTAACCAATCGACGGAATCGCCGTGTTCTGGAAGGTTCATCGCTTCAATCTCGACCCTGGAAACCGAACAGATGGGGTATAGGTTTCGGAGACAAGAGATGACGGTTTTCATGTACTTGAGACCCGCGGCGTCATTGTCGGGCCAAATGACAATCTTTCGCCCGGCCAGCGGAGACCAATCAGTCTTCATGGCGAGA
>WFTN01000202.1 GCA_015485455.1 Planctomycetota bacterium
ACCTTTTCATTGGTTGCCCAAGGGCCTTGATCTCTGTGTTCCTGAGTACCTGCGAAAACATTTCTATGACGAATTGGTCGTCTTGGAGTGGGACTGTGATTCCGGACAAATCTCGATTGACGGCTTTGAGGTTGACTTGCGCTATTGCCTTCGGATGGGACTACGTCGAACAACAGTTCCTTCCCTTTCGGGCTCAGAATTTTCGAACACACTTGATGCAGCGGACGATTTTGAATCCATCGATCCTTTTGCGATGGACTGGTAGAGCGGAGGAAATATGAACATTGTTGATGATCCGTGGATCCCTGTCCTTTGTGGAGACGGGCAGCGACAGGATGTCTCCTTGGGGGATGCTTTTAGACGCTGCCATGAAATCAAAGATCTGGTGGCACGACCAGTTGAGCGGGTGTCCATGTTGCGCCTATTGCTTTGCGTATCCTATGCGGCTCTCGAGGGACCTAAATCTCAGGATGACTGGAAGAATTGTCGACGTCGATTGTCAGAAGCGTCGCTTGACTATCTGAAAAAGTGGCACCATCGTTTCGAACTATATGGTGAGAGACCATTTCTCCAAGTGTCGGCTGGAGATATGAAACCTCTCGGTAATGCGACGTTGGACAAGCTCAGCTTTGACTTGGCCGCCGGAAACAATGCGACACTTTTCGACCACGGCGCGAATCCTAAAGGACGTTCTCAGACTGACGCCTGGACGATGAGAAATCTTCTTGCCTATCAGAGTTTTTCTCCGGGAGGCAAGATTGGCGAGAGCACATGGGGCGGGATGAAAACCGGGAGCACGAGCACCCATGCACCCTGCGTTGAAAAATCGATGTTGCAGACGATTCTCTCAGGTGACACTTTGTTTGAGACATTGTTGCTAAATCTCACTGATTGGGAGGGCCTTCTCACTCGGGGTGTGACAACGATTGGCCGACCCATTTGGGAGCTCGATTTAGACAGCCAATCGGGGGGGGAAGTCGAAGAACATTGCAACTCTCTGTTGGGCCGACTTGTCCCCAGGTCGAGGGCTATCATGATTGTCGAAGGAGATAGAGAAATGACTCTTGCGGCTGGGCACACTTACCCCAAGATCCCAGAGGGGATCGACCCTATGGCAACTGTCAAAATGAATGCAAAGACTGGTGACCTTCACTATCGCGCTGTTGATCTGACGAAGCAACCTTGGCGAAGCCTTGAGGCCATCTTGACGATGCGCGATGACGACCAAACGGGAGGGCCTTTGTGCCTGAGGAATCTCCGACAGTTCTCCGGAGAATTCTTTACTATCTGGACGGGTGGTCTCGCAGCTGACAAGGCGAAAGTGCTCGATCAGGCGGAATGGCTCTTGACGATTCCTCGCGCACTTTTGAGCGGCCCTAGTCTCAAAATGTACCGATTGGGGGTCACCTTAGCGGATAGCGCTTGTCAGAACCTCTGGGGCGCCGCCAAGGTCTACGAAAAAGCGCTTAAACAGAAGGGGAAGGCCAGTCAGGTTGTTCGGCAGGTCTTCTGGGCAACTATTGGACGACCAGCAACAGCTCCTACTGCTGGCGGCAGCTTCCTCTCACCTCAAGTCAGACATGAGGACTTGGCAGAGGGTGGTTGTAAAGTCGTCTTGGGCGGCACTTGAAGAGGTTTGTTCGCGACAATCAGCGCGACAACTGCAGGCATTCTCCGCAGCGAAGCGACATTTGGCTAAGAAGGAAAAGACTCTCAAAGTGCAGGAAGAAGGGGCTTAATATGAGTGTGAATCAAGATAACGAAATTCAAGATTGTCATGACATCGACAGGTTCCTGAATCTCGTGGCCGGAGCAGTTGCAAGGGATGACCGTGGGGTGCTCGCAGACTTACGATGCGGATTTGTTGAGCAAAGGGCATCGAAATGTTGGCCCCATATCGCTAATTTCTGTGACTTAAGAAACGACCTGGAAAGAAACGTCTGGGAGTTTGTGGCGGCAGGATCTGCCACGGTTTTGGGAACCAAGACCACAGGGAATATGGGCATGACTCTACGGAAAATTGCCTTGGGACAAGGCGGCAAGGATGGTCTATCTTCTTTTGAACCTCGATTTCGTCGTATCCTCGGAGCCCGATCCGCGCAGGTAGTTTGTCAACTTCTTCGGGGAGTGATCCGAGCGGCGAAGGCTAAGTCCGTTGACATCAACTTTCGCACTCTGTATTGGGATCTGATCCATTGGAATCAAGAATCGAGAAAAGTGCGCGAATCGTGGGCGACTGCATTTTGGGCAGCCGAAAGAGAGGGGGAAAGTAGTGGCATTCATGCAGTTGAGTGAAGGCGTGGTGGGATATCGTGAGCTGATTCGTTTCGGTGTCGTTGACAACTACCATTGGCATAAGAAAATCTGGGAGCTCTTTCCCGAAATGCGGGATGAAGCAAGGGAGTTTTTGTATCGACTCGATTCTCGCAGAGATGGTGTGAAATTGCTGTTGTTGTCTTCTTCGACACCGACTTTTCCTGATTGGGGAGAGTGGAGAAGTAAGGTCATTGACGGTGCCTTTCTTGAGCACGCTCAATATCAGTTTCAGTGTCGAGTTAATCCGACATTCAGAAGAAAATCTGATCGCCGTCGAATTGGTTTGACGCGAGAGCCAGAGATTGTTTCTTGGTTCGAGAGAAAGGCGGCGGCTGGAGGTTTCGAAGTTGCGCACCAAACTCTTGATGTCGCGGCGCCGCGAATAGAGACGTTTTCGCGAAAAGGTGTTTTAGGTCGGCATATTGCCGTTGATCTCTGTGGCCACTTAGAAGTTACAGATAGGAAGAAATTTATCGCTAACTTCACCAAGGGAGTTGGCCCAGCAAAGGCGTTTGGTTTTGGGCTCATGATGCTCAAACCCACAATTTTCTAATAGGAGAGGAGTCAGACATGAATCTTATTGAACTACATATCTTGCAATCGTTCCCAGTGACCTGCCTCAATCGCGATGATTTGGGGTCGCCGAAGACTGCCGTCTTTGGCGGTTCAACGAGAGCTCGAGTTTCGAGCCAGAGTTGGAAAAGAGCGATTCGTACTTTGGCAAAAGAAGAAAGTGCAGATTTGTTTGGGGGCAACCGTAGTCGGTATGTGGTGCGAGAGTTGATTCAGTTGTTTTCGTCCTCAGAGTGCGAGGACGACTTGGCAGTCACTCTTGGTGAGACCTGCGCCGATGCTATCGGCACCCTGGACGACAAGAATCCGCAGAAAGTTAAAACTCTCCTTTACTTCTCGCCCAACGAGTTCTTGTCTGTTGTGACGAAAGTCCTTGAACTCGGGGGAAAGAAAATTGCTGCGGACGTCATGAATGGCGATGCAAAAAGTCAGAAGAAGTCTCGCACCGAGCTTCAAAAGATTTGCAAGAATGCAACGAAGGCGTTGGCGAAGCAAGTGAAAGATGCCGCGGATATCGCATTCTTTGGCCGCATGGTCGCTGATGATGCAAGCTTGACAGTAGAGGCCTCAGGGCTCTTCAGTCACGCACTTTCGACTCACAGCCAGAGTAACGATCTTGATTTCTTCTCGGCGGTAGACGATCTCAAAATCGGCGAAGAGGATGCTGGCGCAGGGCACATCGGAACTATTGAGTTCAATTCGGCCTGCTATTATCGGTATGTTGGTCTCAATTTGGACATGCTCTTTGATGATATGCATTTGGGGCATTTTTCTGATGAAGAGAGGGGTGGCGTTCTGCGTACGTTCTTGAGATCGGCGATTCTGGCGATTCCAGATGCGCGCAAGAATTCGATGTTCGGCATGAATCCACCCCAACATGTTTTGGGGATTCGCCGTCGGGGACAACCCATTTCCTTGATAAACGCATTCGAGCGACCGATTCCTGCAACAGGGGGTGGCTATGTTGAGCCATCGATCAAGGCTTTGAAGGATCATTGGCAGGGAATGAAAACCGGGTACGATTTGGACGGGGCCATCACAGCTGAGTGCGAATTGCCGAGTTTGAATCTGAACTCCTTCATTGACGGACTTCTGGTGGGGGGTGTGCAATGCCCCAGTGCTTAGCGATGTATTTTGATTCTCCTCTTCAAAGTTGGGGTGCGAGTAGTCGCTTGACAGGTAGGCGAGCAGGAGAGGCACCGAGCCGGAGTGCTGTCTTGGGTTTGATTTGCGCGGCTCTTGGCTATGACCGCGCTGATATAGCAGGCTTAGAGCGAGTCAGAGATCTCTCTTTGACGGTTGTCGCCTTAAGCGTTAACCCGATGACCTTGAGTGACTTTCATACAGTGGGAGGTGGCTGGAAGGGAAAAGGTAACCCTTTGGCTTTTCCCCGCAAGGCGAACAAGGGGTTGGGAAGCACTGCAACTGATACGGTTCTAACAAAGCGCGAGTATCTTCAAGACTGCAAGTTCGGTGCGATTCTGCGAGGGGATGATGGTTTGATTGCCCAGGTCGGGGCTGCTCTTGTCGACCCCGTCTGGGGAGTCT
>WFTN01000203.1 GCA_015485455.1 Planctomycetota bacterium
CCAAGGCAAGAAAAAATGGTACGAGGCTCTTCAGCCCGTTGATTCTGAAAACTCCAGCCCTTTTAAGTTCTTGTCAGGCAACGTCTCGGAAATCGTGCGCACGGCAGCCAAAGGTTTCGGGCTTAAAGGTGGTTCTGTCAGTGATGCTTCCTACTCGTTGAAATACAAAGCCCTGGAAGTGGGTACCCGCTCCACGAACATTTCCGCTGGCAAGCATGCCTTGCTTTCCGGGCTTCGCTTAGCCATCGTCCCAATTCGTTAAGACCAATCGGGGACGGAGTTGCGGGGTGTTCCTGGATTCGAGGGGCGTCTTAAGGAAGCTTCCCT
The DNA here is from genome assembly GCA_015485455.1 of Planctomycetota bacterium. Lineage (GTDB taxonomy): Bacteria > Planctomycetota > DRQF01 > S139-23. Next base: position 328 of record WFTN01000203.1, read on the forward strand.
CGGATTCTCTCGAACTCTTTGCAAGTACGAAGGAGCGATGGAGGTGCCGACACCAGGTGGAGATTGTTCTTGCAGCTGTGCGCTAACCCGTCAACAAGCGGATGAATGTCTGACTCTCTCTTTCGAAATCCGTAGCGGTTCTTGTATTCTTGTTCTTCGTTCACCGAGAGCTTGGCTAAGTAAGCAAGCCAGGTTTCAATGTGATGTTTTGGCACCAAGTGAATGACAGACTCTCCATCTTGCCTTGGCTCTATGTTGGCGTGCACGCAAGCTTTGGCCAATTCAAGATGATGCTGCTCGACGGTGTCCGTGTCTGCATCAAGTGCAACCACAAGAATCGTTGAGGCACGCTGTTGCCGTTTCCGAAACGCCTTCAGCTGGTTGGGGTATTGCTTTCTCACGAATTGTTCCCCTGACCCTTGTCCGCGTGGATATGACATGACCCGTATTGCTCGTTGCTTAATGCCCCAACCTTTGCTCAGGAATCGTCGAAGAAAAACTTCCATTAGGTGGTCCTCGCAGAGGAGGATCACTTGCGAGGCTCTATTCGTCATCCCAACCTCGCGCCACGGTCTCGCTAACGGATAGCCCATCGACAACGGGAAAAGGGTTCGTTACGACGTGAGCCCCTTGGGGACGAGAGAACCAAACTTCTGTGCCGTGAGCCAGTTCATTGAGTACGTCCGGATGGTGAGAAATAATGATCGATTGAGAACCCTTTGTGTCACAGATTTCTCTGATTGCTACAAGCCATGGCTGAATCTCACGAAGGGAAACGAAATTGTCCGGTTCGTCCATGAGCATGACTGAGTCACTTTGAAGTTTTGCTGATTCTAAAATCGTGTAGAGAAGGATAAGCTGCTTTTGTCCATCCGAGAGCTGATCAAATCCGAAGGGGTAGTCTTGGCCATCGATGCGAAACACCGCACTTAGTTTGCGAGAATCTCCTGAGGTCCTCAAACTGAGTTCTTCGAAACCGGGCAAAACATCGCATAAGGATGCTCGCGCTCCGAATGACGTGCGAGGGCTTTCCTGCAATTCGTGTGCGTACCATGCAGCAAAATTCTCAGCGTGTTTCGTTAGTCTTCTTGATGGAGCCTTCGATATTGGATCTATTAGCAAAGAAATGGGTTGGATGATCACCCATTGTTGCACCTTGTTTCGAAAGTGAATGAGGGCTTTGTTGTCCGGTCTTTCCGCCAAGCTCGCAATCATCGAGCGTCCCCAGTCTGCTGGGAAATGAGTCCCTTCTTCGATCAAGGTTGTGTGTCGGTTTACCCGATAGAGGTGGGCATCGGTCCCATCAAACCGGAAGAATAATTTGCCTTTCCACTTCAGAGTTTCATCTTTGATACGACACAAGCGATTCTCCATGTTGTGCTCAACGATCAACTCATAGTCAAATTCTTCACCGTCAATGATGATTTTGACCGAGAATTTTTGGATTGATTTGGTGCTCCATTTGGTGAGCGTTGAGGCCGGAAATATGTCCTGTACATGATCGCCAGACAAGACTCGTTGGATCGAGCGCAAAGCATCGAAAGCAGATGTCTTTCCCGAGCCGTTCTCTCCCATCCATAACTGGAACCTTGTTAACGACACCTCAAAATTCATGAGGCTCTTGAAGTTGTCCACATAGATTGTCTTGATCATCCATCGATCCTCGGGCAAATAATGCGATTGTGCACTTGTGGCATGATTTTCAGCTCAAGTTGGAGTTTAACATAGTCTTGGGCCTGGAATTTGTCCATTGTCGGATAGCTGATGCAAGGACGGGGTTTGCTTGACGTCATCGCTGAAAAGAACGTTGGCAGTCAGGGGGGATCTATGGCCCTCGAAACGTGAGAATTGAGGAGAGCCTTTGTGCTGGAGGGTGTAGCCATGAGA
>WFTN01000204.1 GCA_015485455.1 Planctomycetota bacterium
CTTAAGGCTCTTTTTCTTGTCAAGGCGAGGCAAAGATGCTTCCACGCAAGTATGGTCTTTAGACCCCAAGAGCGGTTCCATGACCGCAATCACCCATGAAGAGGGTGGTGTTGCCAATCTCAAGGTTTCTCCCGTCGGCACTCATATCGCTTTCACCAAAGACATCAAGCTCGACGACACGGTGAACGATCTCTACGCCGACCTCCCTTTCGCAGACGCTCGGATTATCGATGGATTGATGTATAGGCATTGGGATTCCTGGCATGACTATAAGTATAGTCATCTCCATGTGGCTAAGCTTGGAGAGGACTTGAAGGCTGACAGGCCTGTTGATCTCATGAAGGGACTGAAGGTGGATTGCCCAGTGCCACCTTTTGGCGGGGCTGAACATTTCAATTGGTCTCCCGATGGCAAAGAGATTGCCTTCACCGCGAAGTTCTCCAACAACTGGGCCCAGTCCACCGACAGTGACATTTACCTCATTCAGATTGATGGTGATGGTCGGCGTCAGTGCATAACCGCGGGGATGGACGGCTATGACAATGATCCAGTCTACTCACCCAATGGCAAGTACATAGCTTTTCATTCCATGGAGAGGCCAGGTTTTGAGTCTGACCGCAATCGTCTGATGATTTACGACCGTGCCACAGGGACGATCATCGATTTGTCCCAGGGTTTGGACCAGATGGTCCATGGGGCACTTTGGGCGCCAGACTCCAGTCGCTTATTTTTTATGTCCGAAATGCGCGGAACGAATCAGCTCTATTCTCTGGACTTGGTGGGCAAAACACTGAGGAGGTTGACGAAGAAGTCGCAGAAGAATTGGGGCATTCGGGATGTTACTCCAGACGGCAAGTCATTGTTGGTGAGCGTCCAAGATATGATTCGCCCCAACGAACTTGGCTTGCTCAGGTTGAAGGACGGCAGTTTCAAGGGCTTGACGGATGCGAACGGTCCTCTGTATCAAAACTTGAAAACCCCTCAGGTCCGTGAGCGTTGGGTGAAAGCAAGTGACGGCAAAAGAATTCACAGTTGGGTGATCTATCCCCCCAACTTTGATGCCAAGAAAAAGTGGCCTACGTTGGTCTATTTTCAGGGTGGCCCTCAAGGACAGATCGGCCAGTGGTTCAGCTTTCGTTGGAACTTCCACCTCATGGCGGCTCAAGGGTACGTCGTGGTGGCGCCAAATCGTCGGGGGCTTCCAGGGTTTGGTCGGGCTTGGAACGACGCGATTTCGAAGGATTGGGGCGGGCAAGCGATGCGTGACATCTTGGCTGTCACCGACGATATGGCCACGGAGTCTTACGTGGACGCTAAGCGCATGGGAGGCGTCGGCGCCAGTTTTGGCGGGTTCACTGCCTATTGGATGATGGGCAATGCGAAACAGCGATTTGCCGCTATGATCGCCCATGCTGGTGTTTTTAACTTTGAATCGATGTATGGCGTGACGGAAGAGCTGTTTTTCGTCAACTGGGACTTAGGGGGGCCCTATTGGCGAAGCAAGGAACTCCAAAAGTCATACGACCGCTTTTCACCTCATCGCTTCGTTGCCAATTGGAAGACCCCTTTGTTGGTCATTCACGGTGAAAAGGACTTTCGGGTTCCTATTGGGGAAGGTATGCAAGCATTCACCGCGGCCCAGCTCAAAGGAATTCCTAGTCGTTTCCTCTATTTTCCGGAGGAAGGGCATTGGGTTCAAAATCCCCAGAATGGCGTCCTCTGGCATCGTGTGTTTTTTGATTGGTTGGACCGTTTCTTGAAGCCATAGCAGGGGCTCGATCGAAATCTAAAATGAAAAAAAGGGGCATGTCAGTGAAGCTGACATGCCCTCTTTATTTCTTCTCAAAGAACGTGGGGAATTAGCTGTCCTTGAGGGATTTTGCAAAGTCATTGGCATCATTCGCTAAGCCAGTTTTTTTGGCTTTACTGATGAAACGACGGATTGCCCGTTTGGCGTCCTTGACATCCATGCTCTTGATGGCGTCCAGGCGCCCCTGAGCGGCCTCAATAATGGACTC
>WFTN01000205.1 GCA_015485455.1 Planctomycetota bacterium
ATCTAAGTGAGTGATGACATTTTTGACAGCGGCAGCCTCAGCCTCAAGAACTTCTCTCGCATCATCCAAATCGGACATGGTTGACTCCATGGTGGGCGCTCCCGTTATGGTCGACTCGTTCGTAGTTGGCCTTCTCAAATGGATACCCCAGTCTCTGTTGGTGGTGAAACCTTGGCTTTTTTGGGGCCAATGGATCACATCCACGGAGGGTGGAGAGTCTTTTGGAAACCGTCAGGGCTTCTTCTATGTGGTAGGTTACGGCAGGAATTCCACAACCTGGGTGATTATAGGTGCTACGGCGGGACAGCGGCAAGGTGAACATGGTCTATCTGTGTGCATTATCCGAGACCTTGAGGTTGCTGGCATGGAATTCTTGCTGCTAAACTGAGTCCATCGGTCCCAGTTGATTTTTTTTCCAAATGAGGGTGTTTGTTGGCTGACTTTGAGTTGAAACTTGAAATGCTGCCGTGGATCCTCTCCATGTTGGTGATTACATCCTGCGTTCATGAGGCCGGCCATGCTTGGGCAGCTTGGCGCTTGGGAGACCGCAATGAGTCGATTCGGCAGAGAATCACTCCATTTACCTTCCGCCATATTAGCCTGCCTTTCACGATCATCCTGCCAACTATCATGATGCTTTTTGCTGGCATGATGGTCGGAGGCGCCAAGCCTGTGCGTGTCCGTCTCGCGATTGGGCCTGTTCGGATGGCCGTGGTGGCCCTAGCCGGACCAATCGGCAACATCTTTTGTGGTGTGCTTTCGCTGCTCTTTGTGGTGGCCTTGGTGCATGGAGGGTGGTTGATTCCAGATATGGCCATGGGGTTTGATCGCACTTACATGTTTGCGCTTCAGGCTGTGCTGCTCAATTTTGTCCTGGCAGCCTTCAATTTGCTCCCCATTCCACCCTTCGACGGTAGCCGTATTGTTGCCATGTTCTTGCCCGAGAAGCTCAGGGAGCTCTACTATCGCCTCACGATCCCTGTGATTATTGTTCTCATCGTGCTCTTCGTCTTGATGTATGCCACCATCAACGAGCAAATGGGGGCCGCTCTGTATAGGGTCCTCCTAATTCTGCATAATACCGTGCTTCAAGTACGGGATTGGGTTGGATAAAGAATGTCAGACGACAATCAAAAAGAATACAAAATTGATCTCCACAACTTCGCGGGGCCGATGGATCTTCTGCTCTATTTGATCCGCAAAGAGGAGGTTGATGTATACGACATCCCCATCTCACGAATTCTTGAGCAATATTTGCACTACATTGAGCTGATGAAGTCGGTAAACCTGGATGAAGCTGGGGAATTCTTGGTCATGGCCTCCACCTTGATGGTGATCAAGTCGAAGATGCTCTTGCCCGTAGAAGAGGTCGATCTCGCTGAAGAGCTTGATCCGCGCTATGAGTTGGTTCAACAACTTCTCGAGTTCAAGAACAACAAGACACGAGCTCGTCTTTTGGAGCAAAAGGCCGCCATCCAAAGCAATCGGGTTAATCGCCCGGAATCAGCTCGCCCGGATCCTCGCTACGAAGAAGATACCACCTTGGACGATTTGCAAATCTGGGATCTTTTTCAGTTCTTTTCGAAGGTCATGTCTGAAACTACGATCAACGCCAAGACAGATCGTATTATCAGTGGGCACGTTGTGCCGGTCCGCGAATTTGCTGCTCGCATTGAGACGAGGATTCTCGACAATGGCCCGGTTTTCCTTTCGGAGCTCCTTGGAGACACCCGGGAGCGAGATCAGATTCTTGGTTACTTCTTGGCTATTTTGCTCTTGGTAAAGACGCAGGCCATTGGCCTGATGCAGTCTGGAGATTTTGGCGATATCCGCCTCATGCCCAAGAGTGTGACCCCAACTTCTTTGGATCAAGAGTTGGAGTTGGCAGATGATTTTCGTGACTAAGGAAAATCCTGCAAGAAATACTTCATGGGTCTCGTCGAAGCAAATTGGTGGAAGAGACGTCTGACAAGAAGACCACCTCTCATGTGATACAGCTGGGATAGACCTTTTCAAAGGATGGATAGATGCAGAAATTCACCGCTCTGATTTTCTTGACGAGCCTTATCTCTCTTCAAGGCTGTATCTCCAATTACAACAGCAACTCTCGAACAAAAGACCCCAATGAGCGGTCTAAGGTCATGCACCTCTATCGCATTGACCTTGACCGAGAAGCTATCGCAAACGGAGCACGCAGGCTATTTGCTGAACCGCCTCCTCGCTACGAAAGTGGTGCCCGCCGCCGTGCTCAGGGGTTTCTTGGGGTGAGCGATTCTGGGTACTGTCGTATTGAAGTGGGTTGCGCCGAGCCGGTGGTGGGTTTGGATGGAAGAAACGGTCAGGAGACTTATCGACTGCTCAAATTCTACGGCCGTATTTCCGAAGATGGAACCAAGGCAACCACCACAGCCGGTGAAACCTCCAGCATTCAATCGACTCGCAATATTGATGAAATACGTTTCATCGAACGAGGCCGAGACAAGATCACCGTGCAAGCCGTTCTGGGCGGCAAGCCTCAGGCTTATCTTTTTCACTTCAATCACGCGGCCATTGGGGCCAAGAACATCCGTGTCCCTTGGAAGTGATTCGTTCAGAATCCAAGTTGCATGAAAAAAGGCGCCAAACTCAAGATGAGCATGGCGCCTATTCTATTTAAGATTGGCTTTTTCTAAGAGAGAAGTCCAAATGGTGCGGGTGTCCGTTGATCCAAATGGGTGGCGGTTGGCGCCAGTTGAGGATCTTGGTCGACCACGATCATCGGGTCTGGCTCATTCATGAACTCCTGCAGCCTAGTGATCAGGCGCAATTGCTCACGTTTGCCAACCGTCGCAATGAAGATAGTGTCATCCCCGGCGATGGTCCCCAAGACTTCGGGCCAGTGGGCCTTGTCGATGGATGCGCCAATCGTTGAGGCTGTTCCCAATTGAGTTTTCACCACCAAGACGCTTGGTCCAGCAGGACTCAGGGCTCGAACAGGACTGTTTGAATCCGCGCTTGCTGTGATTTGATCTTGGGTGTCGTCTTCGACTGGTAACACGGCCACAACGTAACGGCTGTCGACTTTGGCGATCGACAGTTCGTGAATGTCTCGTGAGACACTTGATTGGGTCGCGCTGATACCTCGCTCTTCGAGCAACTTAATGAGCTCGAGTTGATTATGGACACGACGAGATTTTACGATCTCAAGGATCATGTCTTGTCGCATCTGTTTGCTGACCAGTTCTCCTGGCATTCCCCATCTCCTGATTCTGTGTCATCTGTGCTTTGCAGCATGGTGCTATCAATGCCACCTGAGGCTGAGCCTCTGGTGTCCGTTTGCCTTCCTTTCAGCTCTACTCTCTTCGGCTGGTATTCATGTATTCATTGAGGTGATCACCCGACTCCTCTGAGTTCTTATTCGATAAAATCATCTAAGTTATCTTTATCTCAGTGGTTAGGTTGGATTTTCGATTCTCAAAAAATGCAAGGCATATGAGGCATGTCGCTGGCATTGAGCGAATCCGCTCGAAGTTTGGGGTGTTGACAGCTGCCCGAAGGGCCTTTCGAGGGAATTAAATCTCCCGATTGAGGCTGCTTTTTTTGGGGAACCGACTGCTACTGCCGATTGAGGGCCGTCCTACCGGACTCTCCTTGTCCGATTCCACTTCTTCGCGTTTCCAAGAGCGTCCGCCGAAGATTGCTTCGAGTTTGGCACACCGTGTGCGATATAGAGGACGCACTCGGTTGAGTGGGCGGCCGTTATTAACGGTTAAATCAGGAATGCGCTCCGATCTCGTCAGCGGCCGCCCTCTCACTTTTTTCGCATTCACCCCAAAAATTTGTCCGGCTCAAATTTGGGCCAACTGCTTCTGCCCTATCCTATATAGTGGCCACCGGAATTCTTCTTGGGGAATTGTCATGACTCTTACGCTGAACTTCTGTGGATCTTCTATGCCAGCATTGCCCCGGAGTCGGTGGTGCTTTGCTCTTTTGTTGATGGGCATAGCCTTCCTTCTGGGGGCAAGCAGCACCCTTCAGGCTCAATCAAAACAACAGGTTCTTTGGTGGCGGGGCACGGTAAGAGAAGCCCAAAAGATCGCAGCGGAGCGAAATGTCCCTATCTTGATCGCTCTTTTGCAAGATGGAGAAGAAGCCAGCGAGCGTCTCATCGATGAACTTTTCAAAGACAAGGCATTTGTCAAATTAACAAAAGAGTTGTTGCCCATTGTGGCCAGCAAGATGGATCATGGTTCTAAGTCGCAGACCATCAACGGGATCAAGAAAGAAGTGTGCAAGCGCATTGGTGGCTGTACCTGCGAACACCATCAGGGGGCGGAAGTCAAAGTGTTCCGTGTATTCTTCGTGGGGATTGATGCGAAAACCCCCCAGATCATGATCTGCAAACCAGACCTGACTTTAGTGGAACGTATTGAAGATGTGGCTGGCTCTCATTCCTATGGAGCCGCCGTCAAGAAGGCGAGAAAATCAATGGGGCCAGGGCTCAGTGCCCTTGCTCACAAAACTGCCAGAGAACGTTTGACCAAGGCGCGCAACTTCTTACGCATGGGAAAGATTCGTGAGGCTTGGCAAGAGATCGAGCCTCTGGTGCAGGTGGGTGGTCCATCTCCATTGGTGAAAAGAGCGCTGGTTCTGCAAGAGCAGATCGACAGCCGGATCAACGAAGCTTTGAAGAAAGCCCGCAGTGCCGCTGAAGCGGGGGACTACTGGACTGCCATGGGCACCCTTGATCAAATCATGGGGGAGTTCAAAGGGGCACCTCCGGCGAAGAAGGCAAAATCGCTTTTTGATCGACTCAAGAAAACGAAACCGGGAAAGAAAGTGGCGAAGGGGCTTAAGAAGCAAGCCCGACTCCAGCCCACGATGGTGAAGGCGAAGAATCACGAAAATCATGGGGAATACGAAAAGGCCCGTCGGCTTTATCGCCGGGTGAAGAAAAAGGGCAAAGGACTCCCCATCGCCAAAGTGGCAGAAAGCCGCCTGAACTATTTTCAAACGGATGAGGCCATAGCTCGTCTGCTCAAGGAAATCGACAAAGAGAGCGAGGCGGGCAGTTTGCTCAAACAAGCCCGA
>WFTN01000206.1 GCA_015485455.1 Planctomycetota bacterium
TTCTTCACCAAGCGACCCCTCCGCCTTGAGTTTTGCTGGTGCACCCGCAAGAAGCCGCATGCCCTCATTGAATGAAACCCCTGCCCCGTTGGCGGCTTCTACATTCTTCCAGTGTGCAAGCGCCTGAGAGAGTTTTTCGCGGTCGACCTCGATCCACTGTCCTTTCACGAAAGCAAGACCGTCAGCCGATTCCATGATTTTGCGCCATTCTTTCTCGGTCAGACTTTCATTGCCCAAGGCATAGCCAATCTTGAAGTCCAACATGGCATTGGTGTTAAAACGGCTTCGCTTCTTGGTGCCACCAATGGTCACTGACACTCGTGGCCGCGGACGTTTACGCCACCAGTCGGGAAGTCGAACCAGAAGACCACTTTCCTCGAGTAATTGCACGTTCTTCAGTAACAAATAAGCTTCATCCGGGGTCCACGCCAATGGGTGAAACACGTCGCCCGATTCGACAAGCTTCTTGACGAAATCGATCTTGTCTGCCGCCCGTTGCACCGGAGAAAGCAAATTGACCAAGGCCTGTTTGTTTCGGGCACCTGCGTATTCTTGTAAGGCCTTTCCGAGAGGCTGGTATTGCAAGCGCCCCCCCTTGGAAAGGCGAGGTGTATAGGTCGCCAGAAAAGCGAAAGGGTACCCGGAGTCATTCTTGTTTTCTGCAAGATGAAAACAAACCCGACCGACCTGATGCCACATGGCGGCGTGCTTCTTGAGCCACTGGGCCAGATTGTCATTTGAAGCCGCGACTTCTGCGCCCAGCCACGTGTCCAAATCTCTCCACAAGGCGCAAATGACCTCGGCGGTCAAGTATTCTCCACCGAGCAGTGGGGGGGCCGATACCAGGATCGACTCGATGTCGGCATCGTTCGGAGTCTTGATCGGGTGCAACTGGCCGTCGCCAAGTTCTGGTGTCCGGCAAAGTTCAGTCAGATAGCGGCTCGCAAAGCTCCGCCAAAAGACAAGGGAGGGGGGCAACAGCATGTCTGGCCGTGCGGCAGCAAGGGCAAAGAGTCCTTCGGAGGAAGATTCGGAAAAAGCAGCCGCAACCCGGCGAATCCATCCTTTGTCACTTTCATCTCCGTTCCCATCGTCTTGTTGGAAACGTAGATGACCAACCGGGGTTAGAATCAACTCGAGTTTCACGGCTCGTCCTTTCATAGGAAGAAGTCAGCGCAACGGTTTCTAGCTAACTGCTGAACATTTCGCCGGCAGTTCACGTGACGTTTGATTTTCAGGATGATCCTAACGAGAAACACTCTTCTCTGTCAGTCAAGAAGAAGGTGGCAATGACATTCATTTTCAGTTCAGTCGTTTACAAGGCGGGGTTAGGGCATGGATTCGTGGCCGAGACGCCGGACTGGGCAGATGAGGTCGTGGGGAAGCGACAGGAGGCGGTAGTTGAATTGAAGCGAAGAGCAAAGTGGTGGTTTTCCTCCTTGAGGAAGAGATTTGGGCCTTCCGGTTTTGCCGGCTTTCACTTCAACCGGGACAATCTTTGGACCCAAAGAAACGACACAATCGACTTCGGCATTGGACTGGGGCTTCTCGCCCATCCAACAGAACAATTCTGGGTATTCGTAGTGTGGGGCTGGGAGCGATGATTGGGTGTTAGATGGCGTCGTCGCCGAGGATTTCTCGGATAGCTTGGTCGATGGCGGGGTTGTCCCATTCTTCAATGGTGGGAACGTAGTCTTTGACGTCTTGGATGTAGGGGCAGTCGGCTGGGAAGATGCCGGCCTTGACACCATCAGGAACGGACATGCAACCCGGTTCTGCCACGTGGCGGTCTTCATAGACGGTGCATTGCATGATGCGAGTGTCGAGGAAGCGGCAGTACTTCTTGGAAGAATAAATGCGCCCGTCGATGTCGATCTTTTCCGTGCAGCACTTGCCGCACTTGCGGCATAAGGCTTCCCAAACTTCTAAGGGCATATCAGTGGGTTTCATAGGTCTCGTGAGCTCTTCTTGCCGGACATACCGGGCAGCACAGTCTCCAGCTTGAAGTCATCAGGGCCAAGCTCTACCCCCTCCTTCATATCAAATTGCACAGGCCCTGCGGAAATTCGGCGTAGTTTGCCGTCGTTGTCAAACCAATAACTTGCCCGAAAACTGGTCTTGGGGCCTCCCAAGCGCACCTTCCACAGCTTCTTGTTGGCCTCGTCTTTCACCCGCCCCACTAACTCAAGGGCATCTGGATGCTCCGCTCCTTCGTTGACAGCGTTCAACATGGAGTCCAAACTCCACAGAGCAGCGGCGGCAATGGGGTGCTTTCGGACTTCTTCCAGGCTTAAGATCTGGGCCTTGTCGTCATCTTTACGCCAAACATAGCCCTGTTTTCCGTCGAATCCGATATGGGCCAAAGGTGTACCGTCGTCGCCATCGGTGAGGAAGACATGGAATCGTCCTTGGGGGCCGGTTCTGAGGCGGCAACGGGTGTTGGGAATGATGTCAGAGCCAGTGGGATTGAATTCGCGAACCAGGGCGACAAAACTGGGTACATAGACCTCGGCCTCCATGTACTCCTGAAGCATGGATCGCTTTGCTCCTTCGATCAATTGGGTAGGCTCCGGGCCGCTGGTGACCCAGGCTCTAATCAAGAGGAAAAGGGCGGCGATTGCGGCAATGGCGAGGCTGCCCCCCAGGATATACGAGGGTTTCTTTTTGTTGGCCCCTGCAATCCCACTGCGTCTTGCTTCCATTGTGCTCTCCCGAACGATTCTCTCCACAACCATGTCTCTATCCGTTTCGCTGGCTGCGTGAATCATTTGAGAATCAGTGAAAAAGTTTTGCAGTTCCTTGCTAGCTCGGCGCAACCGTTCCATGCGCTCTCTGAGCTCAGGAGAAGCTGAAAGCTGCTCCTCCAGGGCTGCTTTCTGGTCGTCCGGCAGCTCGCCATCCAAATAGAGGTTCAATTGAAGATCTATCTCTGCTTCGCTCATGAGATACTCTCGCCTCGGTCCAGATAGGGTTTTAGGTTCTCTTGCAAAGCGCTCCGGCCCCGGTGAATCCAGATTTTCACTTCGTTCATGGATGCTTCCAAGACCTCCGCGATGCGTGCGTAGGTCAATTGCTGGTATTCCCGAAGATACAGAGCAGCCCGATGCTTAGGGGGTAGTTTTTGGAGGGCCGCATCAATCATCTGTCCCAGCTCCTGGGATTCGAGGTGCGCTTGGGGTGACTTAGTAGATGGGTCTGAGAAGCTCGATCCTATACCGCCGTCTTGGTCGGGATGAACTTCTGAGAGGGATGGATGGGGTTTCTTACGTTTGAGTTCATTGAGGGCCAAATTGGTGACAACACGAAACAAGAAGGTCCTGAATTTTGCCCGGCGCTCCATTCGATCTCTTGCGACGTAAATGTTGACAAACGCCTTTTGCACCACATCTTCGGCCCGGTGATCATCACCCAAAATTTGCCGAGCGAAGAGAAAAGCAGACTGGTAGTGCTTACCTACGATTTCCTCGTAGGCCTTGCCGCCTTCTTGACTCGATTGAAGAAGATCCCAGTCGTCCATGATTGTCCAATGAGTTTTGGAAACTCGAAAATGAGCCCCTTGGCTAACCAAGTTTGATGAGCACGAGGAAGTCCAGTGAAATCCTACACCTCATAGGTCTTGATCGAAAGGTGCTTCTCGCCATGGACGATCGTCTTCATGGATACTCTCGCTTTCGCCCAAATAAATCTCGTCAACAAGGGCGAGACAGGGTCCGTTTTCGCAGCGAGCGAGACAATGGACCGGGTGGACCCGGGTATCCAGGCCAAGAGACTTCATCTCTGGCTCTAGAACCCGCCAGAGGTTTTGGGCTCCGTTGCTGGTGCAACTGACGCTCACGCAGCGATCAATCACCCCGGCTTCGGAGATAGAGCAAATAGCTTCTACCCACTGGGCCAACTGGAAAACCCGCGAAGGGTCACGATCCATGGCCCGGGCAATGACTTGACTGCAGCTCCTATCGAGCTCCAGGCCCCCTCGCTTCAACCGCAAGAGGGTCAACAGAACCGGATAAGAGGTGTCGACTGTGGCGACAAGCTCCACCACTTCAATAATTTGAGCAGCATTCCCCAAAACCAATTCCCCCAATCGGTCTCACATCGGACGTCTATGCCCAGAGGTTAGCCACAAAAACCGATTTGCGGAAGTCACTTTGCTGAGTACTCATGGGCGTCCTCGAATTCGTGACTATTGGGCAATCGGGCGATTTTTCACGAAATCGTCATTCGTGCCAAGGCACACACACGCCAGAATACGGGGTGCGGTCATTAGAAAATGCAAAACTGGTGAATCTGATCGGGTACCATATCTGTACCTCTAATAGACAAGTGCGTAGCTAGTGCTCCGGCCACCGCCAGGGTTCTTGCTAAAGATACCCTTGCCGTGGAGGTCCTGCAAATCTCGCGTGGCGGTGGCTTTGGATGTTCTTGAGATGCGCATGTATTTTTTCGCATTCATGCCGCCCTCGAACCCGGCTGGACCTTCTTCGAACATTCTTACGATAACCTTCTCTTGCCGCAGATTGAGCTCCTTTCCGTGCTGGTCGAAGAACTTCATTTTCTTGATGACGAATTGCACCCGCTCTCTGGCTTCATCTTGGGCATTCAAAAGCATTGACAAAAAGTAATCCAGCCACGGCGTAATGCAATTGGAAGCCTGGGCTTTCTGGAGCTCTTGATAATACAATTGTCGATTCGACTGAATTGATTGGGAGAGACTCATTGGTAAAGCCATGCCCGCATTTTGAAAGAGAGATTTTTCGGCGATAGCCCGGCCAATCCGCCCGTTGCCATCTACAAAGGGATGAATGGACTCAAAGTATAAATGGGCAATCGCAGATCGAATTGGAGCGAATTCTATGGCCTCTTTGGCACCTGGCGCGGTCTTGTTGAACCACCGGACGAAAGTTGCCATTTCTCTTGGCACTGACTGAGACGGGGGAGCGACAAAATGAACAGTTTCCTTTCCGATCGTCCCTGAAACGACTCGCATGGGTGTTGTGCCGGTTCGCCAAGCTCCGGTTTTGATGTAGGGGTTACCAGACATCAAAAATTTGTGCCACTTGCGTAGACCAGTTGCGCTCAAGGGCTCTTCAAATGTCGATCGCACATCAACTAGCAAGGTTGCGATGCCAACTGCCCGTTGGTCTTTGGGCTGTCTATCGGCACTGGTTAGCCCCAAATTATTGCGTATAGATGAAACGACATCTTGGCGACTCAGAACCTCTCCCTCGATTCCAGATGTCATCATCGCCTCTTCCAGCGTCGCGTTGATGGCGACATCTAATGCGGTGGCCTGATGGAAGGCTTCCGTTTGCCCACAGAGACGTTCTGTGCGAGCTGCGTAGAGTTGAAGCGACTCCGTTAATTCCTGAAGATCGTAGTTGAAGCAGGGCCAATCATCTTGTTGCCAATTGAAGCTCATGAGCCGAACATATCCGACATTCGGCGCACAAACAACACAAATATGAGCCGAATAGGGCCGATATTCGGCTCATGCCTGCTGAGTATCCTAGCACTTCAATAACTCATGGAAATGCCAAGCGAAAAGTGACCCACCTTGCCCAAGCTTGACTTCCTTCGACGATGGAGATCCAGACATTGAGGCTCCCGCGAGCACAAAGGCCAGCTTCATACTCACGCCAATTGCAACTCAGTGAGCTTCGATGGGAGTACTCGGGCTAAACGCCGAAGACGTCGTCCAAGTTGGCTTTGCCAGCGGTGGCGAAATCGTTGTCGAGTTCCAGGCCGGGACGGTCCGAATTCGAACTACGGGAAGCCTCGAACAACTCCATGAGCTTCTTGGCGGCTTCTGCCGTATAGAGACGAATCATCCCCAGTTGAGTCTGGTCATCAAAAATGACCGTCAGGATGGTGCGATCATCAATCAAAGTCAGTTGCAGATTGTCACGTTGGCCTTGATGGAACATGACCGAGAACTCGTCTTCTCCCACCATCCGCGCCATTTCGCGGGTAGCGGCAAACGAGCCTGCCACCAAGGCAGAAAGAGAATCGGTGTCGAAAGAACGAACCGCCCCCTCTTTAGCAACCATGTGGCCTTCTTTATCGATCAGAAGGGAGCACTTGGCACCTGACATGTGATTGAGCTCCTTAAGAACTTTCACCATGCCTTCAATGTCGTCTTCGTAGAAGACCATGCGGTTGTCTTTTAGTTTTTGGCTGTCATTCATGGGACTGGGTCCTTTTTCAGGGGAATACGATCTTATCTGAGGAAGTAGTACCAGCCCGCGGCTGCGGCGGCACCCAGGACAAGAAGGCCTAAGGCCCAAAATATCTTTCCGTCACCTCCTCGGCGCCGAGAGGATGAAGAAATCATCATGCCTTCACCCATAATCTGCATGGCCCCGGAGGTCACACCCCGGCGCACACGCCGGGGGTTTTTCTCACTACGAGGTTCGCGGATGGAAGGCTTAACGGTCTCCATCGTGGCAACCGCTGCTTCTGGGGCCGCAGTTTCCATGGCCAGTGCGGCGGCTGGCGCTGGAGCAGAACTCGGAGTCGGCGATAAAGATTGAGGTTGTTGTCCTGGTGACGGTTCCGTCTCCTGAGGAGCTGGGGCGGGGTTTCTCGCACTGGCAACGGGCTCCGGAGATGACAAGCTCGCTGCTGGTCGGACCTCCGCTGGGGGGGCCGGTTGAGTAAGCGAGGTTGATTCAAATCCCGCTGGGCGAGCTGGCTCTTTGGGCAGAGTATCGATAGGTGTATTCGACAGCTTAACCAAGGGCTGAGCTCGCTCTGGGGTAGCGGCGATTCCCC
>WFTN01000207.1 GCA_015485455.1 Planctomycetota bacterium
TGTTGCCTTTGTCGTCCACAGGAAGGGAGCCCAACATCATGGTGCCTTCCTTGCGGGAATTGCCAACATCGTGGAACTCCCCAGGGCGTCCCATGATGCGACGGCTCTTGGGATCGATCGCTCCCCATTCGGCAATGATCTTGCCACTCTCGTCTTTGACCACCAAATGAATCCAGGCTCTCAAGAAATCAAGAGGCCCAGTTGTGTAGTTGTGTCCAGCCTTGCGGTTAGTGAGGACTGCGCGAATCTCGATTTCGTCTCCGGCGGTCACAGTTTCTGGGGCTTCCAAGCGTAAGACGGCCACTGGGCCTCGTGGGTAGATGTGGTCAATCTCTGGAATGATGGTTTCACCCCGCAAGAACTCTTTGGTAAGGGCGACGTGCTTCTCCCAGCCGGGGAGGTCCATGAGTTGGGGAACAAACACGTTGGCAGCGACGAAGCCATGATGGCGATGTTTGCCGTCGTCGCTCGACCGTCTGAGGTCGCCTCCTTCTCCCTTGCCTGGATCGTTTGAATCGCTCACCAGTCGCATGTGGCAGTCTCGACAAGTGAGGCGGTTCTCAGGGTCTTTCTTATTCCAATGGCTCTTGCGCCATTCATCGTATTGGTTCTGTCCTTCGCTGATTCCGAAGCGGTTAAGAGCTTCCGGAATAAACTGTTTGTGGCAGGAGCCGCAAAACTCTGGTGTGCGCAAGACGTTACGGTCATAGTCGATCAAGTGTTGCCTTGGGTAAGCGCGAATCAAGAAGTCCGAGACGAATTTCTTCGAACCGCTTTCTCCTTCCCAAAGATATTTTTGTGGCGGTGTAAGCTCATAGTCGGCGTTTCCTCGTTGATCGACCTTGGCAATAGAGTGACAAGCCACACAGGAGATCCCTTCGTCCATACCAGGGGAAGCAAGATCTTGGTTTTGGATGTCTTTCGCTCCAGCAAAGAGAGAAATGGGGTCGTGGCAACCGGCACAGTATCGTGTTTCTGCTGCCCCTCGGTCTTCGGCAAAGTCTTTTTGCACCGCTTGGAAAGGCAAATTCATCGCTGAGAATCGGTGGGCACTGGGCTCCCACTCTTTGGTGATCTCTTCATGGCATCCCGCTGTGCCGCAAGACTTGGAGCCAGCGGTGAGCTGGCTTGAAACTAACTTAAGATTGTCGGTTCGTGCGTAACTGGGAGCAAAGGGGTTGCCCTTGTATTCTTCGAAATTCTGGGCGTAGGCAGGCAGACCATAGTCAGATGGAATGTCGTAGATGAGCGCTGGACCTTGGGCCCACCAAGTGAGGCCTAACACCAAGAATGCTGTAAGGAGTACGGATGCCAGAACAAAGCCGGCAAACCTGGGCACCAGACGTTGGGTTGATTCTGTTTTCTTCAAAGCGGCGCGTCTGCGGAGCCAGGCTAATCCCAAATGCACGAGCAGAAGGGCCGTAGCAGCGATGCCAGAAACAAGGTGGACCAGATCCCATGTGGGGCCGATCTTGGCACCCAGACTTGCTTGGTAGGTCAGCACGATGCCGGAGGTGGAGGTTGTCAGGACGGCGACCATTAAGAGGTAGCCCAACACCATGGCTGCGGTCATCTTTTGACGCCACCAAACAAGCCAATGTCGTACTTGGTAGTAGAGATAGGGGAAGAGAAAAACAACTCCGATCACTGTATGGATAATGAGCTGTATTTGAGCGTTGAGTGAAAATGGTGCGGCATAGAGCCAAAGCCCTGTGATGGATTGGATGGTCAACCAAGCGGTGACTGTAATGGCGAGCTTGGAAACCCAACCATCGCAGGCTTTTTGTAGTCCTGAACTGGAAGCTGTGGTGGTTTCTTGAGCCCCCTGTTTCGCTTCGCGCTGGGTATTCTGGCTGGGAATAGTGCCGTCTTCGGATGGCATGTTGGACTCCGAAAAATTGTCGGTTTGGTGGCAAACGTCAGATCGATGGCACAAGGATAAGGATATAATCGTAAAAACACTACGAATATATTGTTTTTGCGGAGAGGTCGAGAGGGCGGGACTCGTGGAATAGCACAAATTACTTCGATTAAACGACTTAGGATTGTGGTTGAGGAAGGGCGCCAAAAAAGAGCGGCTCTTTTTCAGAACCGCTCTCTCTTGAGACAAGGCCTCATTTCAGCAAAAGCCTTTTTACATCATGGGGATATTGAGGTCTGTGTTCTTGGCAAAGTCGATGGCTTCGTCATAACCCGCATCGACATGGCGCACCACGCCGATCCCCGGGTCGTTGCGCAAGACCCGGTCAATACGTTTGTCAGCGGCTTCGGAACCATCAGCAACAATGACCAAACCTGCATGGATGGAATTACCGATGCCCACACCGCCTCCGTGATGAAGGGAAACCCAAGTGGCACCTCCGGCAGTCGACAGCATGGCGTTCAAAAGGGGCCAGTCGGCTATGGCATCACTGCCATCTTTCATGCCTTCGGTTTCCCGATTGGGGCTGGCCACGCTGCCGCAATCCAGATGGTCTCGGCCAATGACGATAGGCGCGGAGAGTTCGCCATCCCGCACCATCTTATTCAAAAGCAGGGCAAAGCGATGGCGTTCGCCATAACCTAACCAGCAGATGCGGCTGGGGAGCCCCTGGAACTCAATGCGTTCGTTGGCCATGCGAATCCAGCGGCAGAGGCCTTCATTGTCAGCGAACTCCTTGAGAATGAGTTCGTCAGTCTTGTGAATGTCCGCCGGGTCTCCTGAGAGGGCGACCCAACGAAATGGTCCACGGCCTTCGCAAAAGAGGGGACGCACGTAGGCTGGGACGAAGCCTGGGAAATCGAAGGCGTTTTCTACCCCTCGGGTCTTCGCCTGGCCGCGAATATTGTTGCCATAGTCAAAGGTAATGGCCCCTGCATCCTTGAGGTCGAGCATGAGTTGAACGTGTCGTCCCATGGCATCGAGGCTCTGTTCAATGTAGGAGGCCTCGTCTTCTTCCCTGAGGGCAAGAGCTTCTTCGAAACTCATCGTTTCCGGGAAGTAACCCATGAGTGGATCATGAGCGCTGGTTTGGTCAGTCAACATGTCGGGAACAATGTTGCGCTCTTTGAGGCGAGCCAAAAGGTCGATGATGTTTCCTGTGTAACCGACAGAGAGAGCCTTCTTTTCTTTGGCATAGGCAACTGCCGTGTCGATAGCTTGATCGATGTCTTCGTAAGCTTCATCCAAGTATTTTGTTTCTAAGCGACGTTGAACACGGTGGGGATCAATTTCGGCTACCAAGCAGGTGGTGCCTGCCATGGTAGCAGCCAGAGGTTGAGCACCTCCCATGCCTCCTAATCCACCGGTGACAACCAAGAGCCCGGCGCATTTGCCGTCAAAGTGCTTTTGAGCCGCAGCCATGAAGGTTTCGTAAGTGCCTTGGATGATGCCTTGGCTGCCAATGTAGATCCATGAGCCAGCGGTCATCTGTCCGTAAGCAATAAGGTCTTTCTTTTCCAATTCGCGGAAGTAATCAAAAGTAGCCCAGGCCGGAACCAAGTGGGAATTGGCGATGAGGACGCGGGGAGCGTCCTCGTGGGTGCGAAAAACCGCCACGGGCTTCCCGGATTGAACTAGGAGGGTTTCGTTGTCTTCGAGTTTCTTGAGCTCGTTGATGATGGCGTGATAGCACTTCCAGTTTCTGGCGGCCTTACCACTACCACCGTAAACGATGAGGTTCTCTGGATCCTCGGCTACGTTTGGGTCCAAATTGTTCATTAACATGCGCATGGGAGCTTCAGTCATCCAAGACTTGCAAGTGAGCTCGGTGCCAGTGGGCGCGTGAATTTCTTTGTAGGTCATGAAACTTCTCTCTTAGTGCAACGAGGGAACAGCCCCGTGGACGGCGGTCAATAGGGTGCCATCATCCATCAGCTTGCGGACAATGTCGATATCTGTTTTCAAATAGCGGTCTTGATTCAGCACAGGTAGGTCTTGGCCAATGACGTTCATGGCGGCGTCGACACCTACCCCAGGTTTCAACTGGCTGCCAAACTGCATGGCTTGAAAGGAAGCCATGACTTCAATGGCCAAGATATTCGCGACGTTTTCTGTCACCGCCCGAAACTTTCTCGCGGCGATGGGGGCCATGCTGACGTGATCTTCTTTATTGGCAGACGTGGGAATGCTGTCAACGCTGGCGGGATGGGCCAGGCTTTTGTTCTCGCTGACCAAAGCGGCAGCGGTGACATGGGCAATCATGAAACCAGAATTGACGCCCGAGTCAGCCGCAAGAAAGGCAGGCAACCCAGACAAGTCTGGATTCACTAAGTTCTCTAAGCGCCGCTCACTGATACTGCCAATTTCGCACATGGCAGCGGTGGCATAGTCGAATGGAATAGCCAAAGGCTCGGCGTGGAAGTTACCTGCAGAAATGACGTCGTTGTCTTCTGGGTAGATGAGAGGGTTGTCGGTGACTGCATTCACTTCCCGTTGAAGTACCTCCCCCAGATGACGAAGAGCATCCCGAACAGCACCATGGACTTGGGGGACGCATCGTAGGGAGTATTGGTCTTGGACTTTTTCACAGTTCTTGTGGGACTCAAGAATCTTGCTGTCGACCATCAATGCCCGCATGTTGGCGCTGACTTCTTTGTGCCCTGGGTGAGGTCGAACTTGCCATACTCGCTCATCAAAGGGACGCAAGGTACCTTGCAGGGCTTCCAAAGTCATAGCGCAAGCGATGTCTGCGGTGGTCAGGAGCTTCATCGCTTCCAAATATCCACACAAACCGATGGCAGCGGATACCTGGGTGCCATTGATGAGGGCCAACCCTTCTTTGGCTTGAAGAAC
>WFTN01000208.1 GCA_015485455.1 Planctomycetota bacterium
CTACGAAGCTGGCCGCAAGAAATCGCCGATTCAATATCTTGAGGTCGTTCCTGATTGGGTTTCTCTGGAAAATGACTTGGTGGCGGCTCACAACGAGTATCGCACGCTGATTGACGGCTTTCTGAGCAAATTGAAACAGGACCTGAGGAAATGGGAAGACCTGCAAGATCGTAGTGACGCGAACGTCCAGTTCTTGACCCGGGAATTGCTATGGACACGGGAAGAAAGCAACGTTTCCATTGAAAGCATGGAACGAGCTCTCAGAGATTTGTCTCAAGCCGCCGGCAATTTGGGAGGGCTCATCTCAGAAGCCTCCCATGGCGCGGTTTCATTTCTGTTCGAAGAGAAAAATCGCCTGCGAACAGGGATCGCCTTCCTGTTCATTCTCGTCGTCGGATTTGCCTTTGTCCGCCTTCATCTTCGTTTGCCGAAGACTTGGGGTTGGTTGGATGCTCAAGCCCACGAAGGAAAGAACTATTACCTCATCTTGGGGATCATTCTCCGCCGCACTCATGTCAGTCTGATGTTGGCCGTTGTTTTCGTTGGAGCCCCTCTCATTGTCGGATTCGATCGGGGCTTGGTCGAATTGGCAGCTTGTGTGTTTGCGGTTCCTTTCCTCTATCGCCTTGGCCGCGTGACGCTTGATGTTTTTGTTCTTCCAGGAAAGGACGAGGAGAGAGTTTTTAATCTCGATGAGGATTTAGCGCGAACGCTGCACCGGGCAGGGCGATGGTTGCTCAACTTGGCTGTTGTTTTTGTGCCTGCGGCAGTCTTGCTGGAGTTTGTCGGCTACGGAAAAACGAATCCTGGGTTTTTGGAGCTATGGTGGCTGACCTACGAATCTCTCAGTCATGCGATTCTCCTATTCTCGGTTTTTCGTCCCGCTGTGGTCAGCAATATCATTCGCGGGGGTGGTGTGGTTGCCATTTCGGTAAAGACCTGGATTCTTATTCTTTATCCTCTTGTTGTTGGTGCCGTCCTCTTCCTCTTTGTCTTGGGCAGTTTGAGGTATTTGGAGGCTGAGCAGTTCTTCCAAACTCTTTTGCTCAAGAGCCTGGGGGTCCTCTTCTTCAGTTATTTGGGATATCGTTTACTTCTGGCGAAGGTGACAAAAGGCCAGGATCTATCCAGAGAACCAAACCCAGAGGATTTTGAAAATGACAAGGATTTCGTCACAGTCGGACGAGAACTGTTTTTTGGACGTTTGACGCGGACCTTTATACGCCTCGCATTCGCTGTACCTGCGATCTTTTTGATCGTGCGGTTCTGGGACGAATTCGACATGCCGTTTCTGGAATGGGGGATTTTTGGGGAAGGAACGGTGACGACGAAGGACTTCTTGAAGGCGTTCATCGCCTTCATCATCACCACAGCCATTGTGCGTACTATTCGACAGTCCCTTGCCTATGTGATCTTGCCCAAAACAGATTTGGACAAAGGTCTGCGCTATACCGTGAGTATGCTGGCAACCTACGCTCTTTGGACCCTGGGCATGGTTGTGATCTTGAACATCATCAAAATCCGTGGTGAGCATATCGCCGTCTTTACCGGAGCTTTGGCGTTCGGAATCGGATTTGGTCTCCAATCCATCGTCAAGAACTTTGTTTCTGGTTTGATCCTATTGATCGAGAGACCAGTCAAAGTTGGAGACAAAATTGACGTAGGCAACAAAGGTGGGTCGGTGGAGAAAATCACGTTGCGTGCCACCACAGTCATGACGTGGGATGGTACGGGCATCGTCATTCCCAATGAGACGATGGTGGGTGGCACATTGACCAATCACAGCTTGGGGCATCCCCGATTACGTTCGTCTCTCTTGGTAGGGGTGGGCTATGGCAGTGACGTCAAACGAGTTCGCGAAATCCTGACGGAAACCGTAAAAGGGCACGGGCTTACTCTCAAGCGTCCAGCACCGGAAGCGTTCTTCATGGGTTTTGGCGACTCAAGCCTTGATTTCCAAGTGCGTTACTGGACAAGGATGTCGACGCATCGTTTGCGGGTAATCAGCGACTTGCGCTTCGCAATCGAAGAGGCTTTTCGACGCGAGAACATTGAGATTCCCTTTCCCCAACGGGACCTCAACATTCGCTCAGTTGATGGGGATGTCATGGGTGCGTTTGGGGGTAACCAAGGCGTTGAATTGGACCCGGAGTTGGAAGATCATGAGGAACAATGATCCCTGGGGCGTGAGGGAATCAGGTCTGGAAGGAAAGAGAAATCCGTTGCCCAGAACCTAAGGGAACTGGACAACGGAATGAGAGCTACTGGGGACCAAACAGGAGTTCTATTGCATTGGTCGTATAGGCTGTCGCACCCAAGACACCGTATTGGACGTAGATCCGAATACCCGCTAAGGCGGATTGAGCGAGATTGACGAAGTCTCTGTGTTCACCCAGGTTGTCTGTGGTTGAATTGAATAGGCCATACAAATCGCCCGGGGCTGGAGAGACAAAGAGTGGGAGGTTCGTGCCGGGCACGAGGGTATGGACTGCTGCGAAGCCCACAATCCCGATGATGGGTGTAAGAGGATCGGCGCCACTGAGGGTCATGGCTCCATTGGCTGGGGCCACGGTGCCGGGAGTCCAATCGAATGACGGAGCGCCCGGTGATTGGCCATAGCGCTGGCCTCCCATCAAAGTTCTTCCGGTGAATCGTGTTTGCCCGAGACCTGGTTGGGAGAGGTCTGTAAAGACAAAGTCGGAAATGTCATCACCATTGAGGTCACCGACTGGGAAGTCCCCGATAACGAGGGTACTGATCGTGCTTGCGTTCAGACCAGAGCGAATTTCTCGTCTCACCACCTGAGTCCCAAGATCTCTGATGAGCAAGATGAAATCAAGGGCACCATCACCATTGTGATCGCCTGCTTGAAATAGGTTTTCGATGCGATCACCAGTGTTCGGTAGGATATCTTGAAGACGCTGCCAGGTGTTGGTCGAAAAGATCTCGACTCTGCCTGCGTCAGAACCGCCAGCATCGGACCCTGGACTGAAAATTGCAATCTCTGATCCTCCGTCACCGTCGAGATCGCTTAACTTGGCGGCCTTGAAACCAAATCGATCGAAGGCGCTTCCCGTCCAAGTATGGAGCGCCAAGCCGCTTGCACCTGAGTAGATCGTTGCACTACCTCCAAGCGAAGCGAAATAGGAGGTTGAGCCAGAGCTTGCCACGAAATCAGGAACACTGTCTCCATCGATATCTCCAACACCGACTACACCTCCGGGCTTGAGATCAACGTAAGTCAATTCGTCTAACACTGTCCTGACGTGGGTGGCGCCGTCAATGAGAACAACACGGCTCATAGGAGCGACAGTAAGGAAATTGACTTGGACATAACTTACTTCCGAGAACACCCAGTCGCTCACACCGTCACCAGTAAGATCGCCTACACTTGCCCCTTGGATTGTGGCGTCCACCATAACGAGGCCGCTATTGACAGAAACCGCAGGTGCAATCAGGGCATTCGTTGAACCGGAGCGGACGAAAAGATCGTGGGTGGGATTGAATGTCCCCACTTGATAGGTGTAGCAAAGTTCTGCGCAGCCATCCCCATCAAGATCAGGAGTTTTGACAAAGCTCAGGTTGCGAATGAGGGAGCCGCTTTGCCAGGGGAATATGTCGTTGATAACAAGACCAGTTCGCCCCGAGAAAACGGCGGCCCGAACAGAATCCCCGACGGCTGTTGCAAAGAATCCAACATCATCGCATCCGTCACCATCTGCATCCCCAACATCGAATATCTTGACCTTTGTGACGTCGCGAGGGGTATTATGATGGACCAATTCTGGCAGGGTTTGAGCTGACCCTGTCATGGTACAAACGAGAGTCAAGAAAAATGAAATAACGATTTTCGACATGTAACTTCCTTCCAATTGAGATGCGATACGCTTCTGCACCATACACCGTCTTATGGCAATTAACATGATCTTTTCCATCTCTTTTGGGTCGGTGGATCGGATTAGAGGCCAATTGGATTCAGTTTTGGGTGGGGTGATGGGCGTGATCGGGGGGAGAAGGCCTCAAGCAAGGTCGAATTCTACGACCTGAAATCGGGAGGGCTGCATGGCGTGTGGAGAAGCTGGCGTTGCAGTACGTGACTCAAGAAATAGGGGACTCTCTGGTCCCCTATCCTGATATTCAGTGAGTCAATTGATGATTAACCCAAGCAAGTATTCGCGTGGTCCCAATTGACCAAGTTCCAAAATGCCTCGATGTACTTGGGGCGGGCATTGCGGTAGTCGACGTAATAAGCGTGCTCCCAGACATCACAAGTCAAGATGGGAGTCTTGCCATCTGTCAAAGGGCAACCAGCATCGTGAGTGGTGACGATGTCTAAATTGCCATCGGAATCTTTGACGAGCCAAGCCCAACCGGAGCCGAAATGGGTAGCAGCGGCGTTGGTGAATGTTTCTTTGAATTTATCGAAAGACCCGAAGGCGTTGTTAATGGCATCGGCGATGGCGCCCGTGGGTGCGCCGCCCCCGTCTGGGCTGAGGCTATTCCAGTAGAATGTGTGATTCCAAATCTGAGCGGCGTTGTTGAAAATGCCCCCTGATGACTTCTTGATGATGTCTTCTAAACTAGAATTTTCGAAGCCAGAGCCAGGCAATGCGGCATTCAGCTTGTCTACATAGGCGTTGTGATGCTTACCGTGATGGTATTCCAGAGTCTCTTTGGAAATGTGTGGTGCCAGGGAATCCATGGCAAATGGAAGCTGTGGGAGTTCGTGAGACATATCATTCCTCAATTGCGGTGGCTTTTGGGGCCCCAATCTGTATCTAAGAACGCTAACGTTCTGAAAGTGTTCGCTTATCTTAACTCCCCTTTGCACCTAGGTCAAAATTGCAACCTCGGAACTCTCAATCTCTCCAGGGGCATGGGAGGAAATGGGGCCTTATAGGGAGTAATTGGGGCAATTTGCCCATTTCGAGAAAAGATCAGGAACAAAACTGGTCGCAGGCCGTTCAATCACCAGGGCTCGATACTTCTAAGAAAAGAGGAATTCATGACACGACTGTTCAATTTGCCAATCTTGCTCGGGATCTTTGTCTTCTTTTCTGGAGGACCCTCCGCGCCCGAGCATGCCGCTGCAAATGAAAAAATTGTTTGGGAAACGTCTTGGGCGAATGCTGTGAAGCGGGCCAAGGCTGAGAACCGGCCAATCATGATTCATTTCAATATGAACGACGAACCGGCCTGTCGGAACATGGCCAAGGACCACTTTCGCAACAAGCGCGTCATTGAGCTGTCGAAACAATTTGTCTGTGTTGTTGGTAGTTTGGGAACTCATGAGGAAGAGACGGTTTTTCAAGAAGAAGGGAAGTGTGGTCGCTTCGGCACAGTCACTTGCCAGGAGCACAGTAAAACCGAGATTGCTGCTCGAAGCACAGTCATGGAATCGAGTCGTGTTACGGCTCCCCAGTTCGTTTTTGTCACGCCGGACTTGGATGTCATGGTGAGGCGTCCATGGGACCTACCTTCAAGCGAACTTATAGCTCTGATGGGCCGTGCTCTCTATTACTTTAATCCTTCTCTTTCACCGGAGGCCATAGACAAACGAGCCAGCGAACTCATGAAGCGCCTTCTTGATGAAGGCAAGTCAGACAATGCGGCCACTCGGAAGAAAGCCATGGACGCTCTCGCCAAGCGAGATGATCCGAAAGTGATTCAGTTCTTGATCCGTCAAACGAAACCAGACGTTGACTTGGTGAAGAGAATAGAGGCGGTTCAGGCTATTGGCGACGCGGTCAATGCGACTTGCCTTCCAGCCCTGCTGAAATTGTTGAAAGACCGTAGCCCCAGGTTGCGGCTTGTGACCATGGTCGCATTGGGCAAGTTGGGAATGCGTGAGTGTATTGAACCTGTTGCAAAAGTCTTTGGTGTTGAGAGCTCCTCGGAAAACAAAGCTCTGGCTGTGCGTACAGCCATTACTTGCGATCCTGATGACAAGACCGCCCGGAAATTACTCAATAAAGGGCTCAAAGCTAGCAAGTCTCAAATTCGTTTGCATTCAGCCCGCGCTTGTTTAGAGGTCGCGGTAGATAAGAACGAATTCTCCAAACTGATTAAAATGGCAAGAGGAGATACGGACATGAAAGCCAGAGCGGTGGGCTGTCATGCTTCCACCACATTGGCGATTCGCTACCGTGACAATCTTGCCCTGACCGTTGATGGGAGGAAACGCGCCGATTTCGCTCTTCGACGAAAGAAGATTCTGGCTCTAACCAAGTCAAAGCTACGTCCAGCTCTTAGGAAAATTGCGGCGGGTGATAAGGAAGAATCCCTACGAGAATTTGCCTCCCTTTGCCTCAGTGCTTTGGATTCTCAAGAATTCGTCGATTTGGACAGTGACTTGGAAGAGTTCTTCAACGACGAGGAAGCATTCGATCCTGACGGCAGTAGTAAGAAGAAACGTCGGGGTCGGGGGGGGAGGCGATAGGCGGGCTCATGAGATTGTAGTGGATTTTTCTGGGTTTTCTGCCAATTCTATGCATGAACAGGAGTTTCTCTGCCGATAACAAGTGTGGAGGAAATCCGGATATGAGCGCTTCGACGGGGAAAAATCAGGACATTCAGGGTTTAGGCTTGGGGGAAGCCGACACCGGCGTGGCCCGTTCCTTTAGGGCACGACGAAAAAGCCCACCACCGATAGAGGAAAACTTAGGGGTGATTTGGGAGGGATCTCAATTCATAACTCATTCCTTGGCCATTGTGAATAGAGAGCTGTGCTCACGATTGATCGCCAGAGGTGTAGACTTGGGGCTTGTGCTTTACGAAGAGCACTCCTTTGCCGCTGGTTCAGACCCTCAGCTCCTGAGTCTAGAAAAGCGTTTTCATAAGAGTCCTCAAAACCCAACTCAAGTCCACGTCCGTCATCAATGGCCCCCCAATTTTGAGCGCCCCCGTCAAGGTAAGTGGGTTCTGATTCAACCCTGGGAGTTTGGTTTCATTCCCCAAGAATGGCTGAAGCCCCTTCGGGATGAAGTGGACGAAATCTGGGTGCCGTCTCGCTATGCTCGCCAATGCTATATCGACAGCGGTGTACCCTGCAAAAAGATAGTTGTTATTCCTAACGGTGTGGACACTGAGCGTTTCCATCCGAAGGCCACGCCCGCAATTTTGGAGACGAAAAAGAGGTTCAAATTCCTGTTTGTGGGTGGCACGATTCCTCGCAAAGGGATTCGTCTTCTCCTGGATACTTATCGTCGCTATTTCAAACGATGTGATGATGTTTGCTTGGTAATCAAGGACATGGGGGGGAAGGGAGTCTACCAAGGCTCAACCAATGAGGATGAGATCCGCGCTATGATGGCCGATCCGGATGCCCCGGAAATCGAGTACATCGATGAACATATACCTCATGAGCAGGTAGCTGGCCTCTACACGGCAGCGGATGTCTTGGTCCATGCCTACCATGGTGAAGGTTTCGGAATACCGATCGCTGAGTCCATGGCCTGTGGTGTTCCTGTCATCGTTACGGGCTTAGGGGCTGCAATGGACTTTTGCAATCAGCAGAATTCTTATCTGATCCCTGCTACCCGCCATGACATGCCAACAATGAAGGTGAGTGACATGGTCGCTTGCGGTTACCCTTGGTTGGCCAATCCCGATGGCGATGCCCTGGGACTCCTTATGCGAGAAGCCATAACCAATCCAGCACGGCGCCTGGCTCTTGGCCGCGAGGCTCGCAAGACAATCGTGAGTGAATTCACTTGGGACCACGCCGTTGATATGGTGTGGACCAGGCTAAGAGCCCTTGGTCACTGTGAAGACATAGGACGGGGTAAGATTGAAAGTGTCTCTTCCAGCTCCGGCATGTCGCCGAATCCGAAGTTCTCAGGGGTGGAAGGTGAGCAGGTCGAGGGCTACCTACGTTTTGCTGTCTCTCTTCGAAAGGAAGGACGGGTAGACGAGGCCTGTGAACTCGCACTCTTGGCGCTTTCGGAAGATCCGGGAAACGAGGAGGCCATGGGTTTGCTCAGGGAGTTGTCGAAAGAAGTAGGATTCGACATCGCCGCTTCCCCGCTTTCTTCGGGGGTTAGGGATGATAGCTGAAAATGACTCGACGATGGTGGGGCCTAGTTCTGTGCTCCCAAAGGTAGAGACCTTGCCACGTCCCCAAGGCCAATTCACCGCCGATGACAGGAATCGAAATCGAATTCGTCGTTAACACACTCCGAATATGTGCGGCCATGTCATCGGGGCCCTCGGCCGTGTGTTCAAATCTTGGATCACCATCCGCTGCGATACTTGCGAATGCTAACTCTAAGTCACGTCGTACCCCTGGATCCGCATTCTCGCAGAGGATGAGCGACGCGGAAGTGTGGCTGACAAAGACATGCAGTATGCCGCTTTGGACCCGAAGATTGTTGAGAAACGATTGAGCTTCTTCTGTGATATTGTAGGTTCCACGCCTATGGGTTCGCAATGAGATCTCGTGGTGCTGAGTTTCGGAGGACACTATTTTTTTCTCCGTATGATGACCTCTCGACCATCTTCAAAACGAATGATTTCCTCCACATCATCCATGCCTTGGGTGCCAGGATTGCTATGTCGCTTGGGCCGTGAAAAAGGGTTTCTCTGTTGTTGAAAACCATCCCTTGGGTTTGGTTGTGAACCAGCCCGTTGTTGCATGGTCCGCAGGAGATCAAAGATGCTGCTTGCTCCCTGAAAACCTCCGGCCTGGGCTTGGGCCCCTCTTCTTTCACTGCTGGCAGCTCGCCTCAGGAACCAACCCATGAATGCAGTAAAGATGGCCCCAAAGAGGTCACCACTCAAGAACCGCATGAATGCCAAGCCATAGAAAACTAAGCCAAGAATCTCGCCACCTCTGGCGGCGACCAAAGTCGCCTGGTTTCGATCTTTCTTGAAATGCCAGACGGCCGCACGAAGTATTCGGCCTCCGTCAAGTGGCAGACCAGGAAGCATGTTGAAGACGCCTAAAACGAGATTGGCGTAGGAAAGATAGAGGAATGCCACGATGAGCATGAAAGGCATCGATGCGTTGGCAAGAATTGCTGCTAAAAGATGAAATGCTCCTGCCAGAAAGAAACTCACTGCCGGCCCGGCAATGGCCACAAGGAATTCTTGCTTGGCAGTTGTTGGCTCACCTTTGATCTTGGCCACACCACCTAAACCGTGCAGAGTAATGGACTGGGTGGCGATCCCGAATTGCCGCGCTGTGAGGGCATGGCCCAGCTCATGAGCCAATAAAGAGCCCAGGAAAAGCATGACGAATAGGGGAACGATGAAGAGTGACTCTAAGGAGAAGCCAAAGAGTGAGAATCCGTTGAGAGCCAACATCAACGCCAGAAAGGCGGCGCTTTGGTTGGCATTGATCCGAATTCCGGCTATGCGGCGCAAGGGATAGCCGTCTTGCATCATTTGAAATGGAATACTCATAACTTCACCTTTGCAAAACTCGTTCCTTTCACATTCGTTGGGGTTCTGGCTTAGTTTTGGAATCTGGCTGACAATCTGCCAGTCATTTTCCCTTACTTTCTCTGCCAAACTGTCGTTTTTTTTGGATATGAGTGGGGGAGGTTCGTCGACTTCTATTCCGCAGCGAAACTCCCTTTTGGAGCCATTCATCTGCTGTTTGGCCTGTCCGCAGCGTGCGACCACTCACAATTTTCCTTCCATTGCCCCCGGGATCTCCTAAAGTTTTAGGAGAATTAAGGAGGGATTTTCCTTCCTGTTCCGTATCGCCCCTATCTACGGGAATATCGCAGCAGTTCGCCTTGCCATGAGGTCGTGGCCACCTAGGCGTCCGTGAATTTGAAAGGCACCGCCATGCCCCAGTTTCATTTGTTTATCGTTTGCCTTTTGTGCCTGGGGAGCGTTGATCCTGTCTCCGCCCAGTCCCAGGAGCGCGAATCATACCAGTTCGCCGCAGCCTTATTTGATCGCGGTCTGTATGCCCGGTCCATTCCCGCCTGGCGAACTTTCCTGAGAGAGTTTCCTCAGGTTCAGAAAGCGTCTCAAGCACGTTTTCATTTGGCCGAATCACTTTTTCAAACGAATGATCAGGAAGGAGCCCTCCAGCAATTCTCCCAGTTCCTCCGGAGTAACCCGAAGAAATTCAAGCGAGAAGCCGGCCTTCGAACGGGGGAGATTCAAGCGAGTTTGGGGCATTTACCGCAAGCGATTGAGGCTTTCGAGATTGCTCGGAAGAAACCTGGAGACTCGATTTGGCTGGCAGCTACCCATGGAAGTGCGGAAGCCCACTTGAAGCTCAAGCAACCCCAAAAAGCCCGTGCTCTGTTCTTGGCGATTCTCCGCACGAAAGACAATGATCTTTATCGGGCCAACGCCGCTCTCGCCCTGGGATTTCTCGCATTCGAATCTGGGGAGTTCGAGGAAGCAAGGAAGAACTTTGCTGCGGTTCCAGGGAAAGAATGTGAACCTTCTATGGCGGTGGAATCACTATTAATGTTGGGCGAGTCCGAATTCAAACTTAAGAAATATGGTGCAGCAGTTGACGCTTTTCGTCAGGTCATTCAGGCTCGCATTCCGGAGTTCTCTGCCGATGCCTGGATCGGGCTGGCGAAAGTGGCGATTCGACGCGATCAACCGGAGGCCGCCAAAACGAGTATCGAAAAAGCGATGGGCCTGGGCAATGGCACCAAGATTGCGCAGACGGTGATTCGCGAAGCAGCTCTCTTACATGAAGGCGGAAAAACCCAATTCGGGTTGGAGATTCTGAAGACGATCCCAGCAACCACAGCAGGCATTGGCAAAGACCTCAGCTACTGGCGGGGAGTTTTGGCCAGCGAGAGCGGAGATTCTGCTTCGGGTTTGAAAGCTCTTGAGGCGTCCGTCGCCCAAGGTTCAACCCCCACACGCACCTATCGACTTGCTGATGCCCTTATGCGAGCCGGAAGGTTCGAAGATGC
Organism: Planctomycetota bacterium; assembly: GCA_015485455.1. Classification (GTDB taxonomy): domain Bacteria; phylum Planctomycetota; family DRQF01; genus S139-23. The sequence goes on from WFTN01000208.1 coordinate 10,896, forward strand.
TGTTCGAAGGTTTGCTGAGTTGGAGAGTGAAAGTGTTGATGCAAGAATGCGCTATGAAGCGCGTTTCTCCCGGGGATTTTGTCTGTCTCAACTTGGTCGACATGAAGAGGCTGCTCGGGTCTTTCGGCTTCTTGATCGGGAAGGAGTCGCCCTTGAACTTCGTCTGGACGCAGCCATGGCGCGAGGAGAGAGCCTCTTTGAGGAGGAGGAGTACAGGACAGCTCTCGGGGTGTATGCTTCCGTCCAAGAAAGGTGCCAAGAAGATGAACTACGCAAACAAGCGATCTACAAGCAAGGATGGTGTTACTTCAAATTGAAACAGTTCGAGAATGCCCTCGGCCAGTTTCAAACCATCATGAACAATCCAGCAGACCCGGCCATGGCAGCGGAAGCGTCTCATTTATCTGCTCGTTGCCTAAAAGAACTGGGACGAAACAAAGAGGCGTTAGAGCTGCACAAGAAAGTGGCGACGCATTTAGGGAGCCAAGGGGGTGTTGGCATTTGGTCGATCATGATTTTGGCCGACAACGCCCTTCAAAGGGAGAGGCCGGAGGAAGCGCTTAGGTATTACGTTAAGGCAAATGAAGGCAAGCTTGATGAGCAGACTGGGGCGGCCGTTCTTTTTGGAATCGCGGCATCCTTAAGTGCTTGCGGTCGCGATGAAGAAGCTGAGGAGGCTTACAGCCGCTTCATAACTGTTTATCCCGAAAATGAACGCATCAACGAAGCACGTTTAGGTCTATCTTGGGCTCTCTTCAGGCAAGGTGCGATGGCCAGAGCCAGGCAATCTTGCAAGAAAAAGTTGAAGGATCTGGTCTTCGATGGAGAGAGGATTTTCATTGCCGGCCTCATCGAACGCGGTGCCAACAATCATCAAGTTGCCGCCGACTTGTTCCAGCAAGTGGTCGATCTGGATCCACCTCATAGTCGAAAGAACGAGGCGATGTTCTTGGGCGGGCTGTCCAGTGCCAAGTATGGGGCCAATGCCCAAGCTCTTAGGCTTCTTCAAGGTTTTCTTGACGGTGATGGTTCCCCTGAGGATAAGGCCACTGCACTTTATGAACTTGGGTTCGTTTACCAGAAGATGAAGTTGGCTGTCAAGGAGGAAGCGACCTTTATTAGGCTGGTAGAAGAATACCCCCAGAGCAGCTATGCGGCTGACTCGGCATTTCGTGCGGGAGAAAGCCTTTACGCTCGAGAACACTATGAGACGGCATTCTCGGCCTATGAGTTTTGTGCCAAAAAAGACGCCGATGGCGAGTTGGGGCGAAAGGCCGCTTACAAAGGAGCTTGGTCTAAACTGAAGCTCGGCGACTTCCAGGCGGCATCCCAATTCTTTGTGCTTTGCTCCACCAAGGGAGGTCCTCTGGCTGCTGAGTCCCACTTTCAGGCAGGGACTTGTTTCTACGAATTGAAGAAATTTGATGAGTCTTTGAAGCATTTTCAAGTTTTGGTGGACAATTATCGAACCCACGAATTGGCGAAACCAGCAAGTTTCCGGGTCTTGACCCTTCTTGCACATTTAGGCCGTCACCGTGAGGTACTGGAAGGGGCGGGGTCAACGTTGTCTGTAGAAGCCAAAGATGCTTGGAGTCTGGAGGCCTGGTCCGCAGCAGGGGATTCAGCTAGAGAACTCAAAGTCTATGGAACAGCGATCCGAGCCTATCAGCATGTGGCGGAATTTGGTGCTCGGGTGGAGGCTGCCCGGGCACGCTACTTCGCTGCTGATTGCATTTTGGCTTCTCAGAGCAAGGAGAAAGCTGTAGACGCTTTCCTAAAGGTGTCTATTTTTCATCAAGACGACCAATGGTGCGCCAAGGGATTAGAGCGGGCCGCCGTGCTGCTTGAATCTCTCGGTCGACCGGGAGAAGCTCTCAAGATCTGGCGCGACCTGAAAAAACGCTATCCATCCCAACCAGGGGCCAAGACTGCGCAAACACACATTTCTGCCCTCAACGACAAGGAAGAATCAAAATGAACTCTCTCCGCAAAACTCTTCTGTCTTCTTTGTTCTTACTTTTCTTCGTTGCGCCCATTTTTGCAGCGGAGGGCAAACCTCTGGCTGGGGTCAAGGACCTCTTTGACAAGGGGGGCTTTGTCATGATGATCATTGTTGGTCTGTCGGTCATTGGCGTAGCCCTGGCTTGCGAGCGTTTGGTCAGTCTTCGGCAGGCTAAACTGGTACCGAGCAATCTAAAGACGGCGGTTGCGACTGCAAGAAATGTTGGGTCAATCGATCAATTGAAATCTCTTGTCGATCAAGGGAAGACCCCATTGGCTCGTATCCTCAAAGTTGGTTTGGCCCGTGCGAGTGGAGGAATCCCAGAAATGGAAAGGGCCATGGAATCTCAGGGTGCCTTGGAGAGTGATCGACTGATGCGCCCAATTCGGCCCATTGGCATTTTGGCACAAGTCGAACCCCTACTTGGCTTGTTGGGAACAATCTTGGGCATGATTACCACCTTCAATTTGCTCCACACCACGTCTGCGGCTGAGAGGGTCACAACGTTGGCGCCGGGTATTGGCCAAGCCCTTTATACGACGGCTGCTGGCCTTGCCATTGCGATTCCTTTCGTTCTGATGCATCACCACCTCCAGGGCCGAGTCATGCGGGCAACAGAAGAATGGAGTGTCCTCGGAACCGATCTCGTTGATCTTGTGTTTCAACCCTCAGTTGCAGCCAGAACGAAATCTGAGGCGACCCCGGTCCTGCCTTCTTCCCTAGAAGAGGCAGAACAAGCATGAAGATCAACGGACCAGAACAGCGGGACGGTGACCTCATCAACCTGACTCCCCTGATCGATATCGTATTCCTGTTGCTCATCTTCTTCATGGTGACGTCGAGTTTTAAGGAAGACGAGAGAGATTTGAAGGTCGTCTTGCCCGGTGCTCAAAATGCTGACCCCATCAAAAACCTACCGGAGCTTCTTTTGGTAAGCGTCCGCGAAAACGGTGATTTCTATGTGGGGACTCAGCGTTTAGATCGTGAAGAATTGCGAACCTTATTTGAGCGAGCAAAAGAAAAAAACGGCAAGCAGAAAGTTCTCATTCGAGCTGACCAAGATACGGCTATTCAGCACTTTGTCGTGGTCATCGACTTGTGCGCAGGTCTCGGGATTTCAGCGTCTTTGGCAACCATGGAAACAGGCTCTGCCGAAGGAGGTGGTTGATTGAAGCGCCTGACGTTGAGACTCTTGGGTTTTGCTCTTGTCGTCTCCCTGGTCTTGGCCATGACGTTGGAGGACTTGCCGGGGACACGGGTTTTTTCCGACGGTAAGTCTGAGCAACCCTTGGAAGTATGGCAGAGTGCGTCCCGATTTGTCTGGGAGGACAAAGGGGAGATCATGGATGGGGCTTTAGGTTCTTTTCGAGGAGCCGTTGTTTCGCCCCAGGACGGCTCTCTCTATTTTGCCAAACGCGATCGAGATTCTTGGAATCTCTATCGGTCCCGTCGAGGGACTTTGATCGGAGAATTCTCTGAGCCAGAGCCTATCTTTGAGTTGAACAGCGAGCGGAACGACCGAGAACCGGCTTTCACTCCCGATGGGAGGACCTTGGTCTTCACCAGTGATCGTTTAGGGGACTACGACTTATTTGTCTGCCATTGGAACGGTGAGACATTTTCTCAGCCGAAACCCATAGACCGCACCTGTGCCGAGGATGACGAGCGTCAACCTTACTTCTCCCATTTAGGGGAGCTGTATTACTTCTGTGTCGATGGTTCTTCTGGTTCTTATGCCCCCCAAGCAATCGACATGTTCTTGCCAGAATCACTGCCAGTCCCTGGGGAATCGATTTGGCCAGATCGTTTCGAGGTCCAGTCGGTCTCCACGGATTCCCAAGGAAGAGTTTTTCTTCTGTCGGCCAGGGTGAGTGAAAAGGGTGACTTTGACCTCTACCGCGTGGTGCGACATGCTGGCCAATATGGTGAGCCTAAGTTGATTGCCGCCTTGAGTGGTGAAGAAGACGAACTTGATCCACGATTCTCTCCCAACGGGAATTTACTTTTTAGCAGACGCTCTCCCGAGGGAGGTGGCTTGGACTACAGCATTCATAGAGCGGCACTACATGAACTAGATGTGCGCTCGGTGGAATCCGCATTTTGGACTATGTTGTCTCGGATCCTGATGGCGATTGTGGCTCTGCTTATTGCCGGATATTTGGCCCTTCGATGGAAGCAATTGCATCCTTTCTTGAAGTTCCTACTCCTGTCGATCTTGATTCATCTCCTCTTGATGCTTTACGTTGATCCTCTTGGCAATAGTGAAGTGGGTACTGGTGATGATGCTCCTTCAGGATTTGCTGTCACATATTTGCAACAACGACATGACAAGGCTGAATTTGAAAACGCCGCTGGCGGAGCTATGAGTCGGTTGGTGGCTCAGAGATCTTCTCCCAGCCAAAGACCGGTCACTGAGATCAGGGAAGAAGAAGTGAACTGGGATGCCCAGGAATTCGTTTCGGCCCCTCGGGAAACGCTTCAGGGCGAAGAAGCTCCAAAGACGCCCCCTGTCCAACGTCAAAGTGAGTCTCCTCTGTTGGAGAAGACGCAGCTGCCTTCTCAGAACTTGGCAGGGGGAGGGGCTGCTCGTCCCGTCTCCCTGGAGATGGAAACTTTGCTATTGAATGCAAGTGGTGTATCGATCAGTCAAGTCAAAACGGTTGTATCGAAAGCCGAGCCTCACCGTCCCAAATCGACCAGAGTTCTGGAGAAAGGGAGGGCCAAGAGTTTTGTGCAGGCCCCGAAATCTTCCGTCTCATCGCGACTCGAAATTACAGCCTTGGTTGAAGGAAAATCCCGCCGGGAACGAGAAATCAAAGCGACAAAGCTGGAATCAATGGCAACGTCAAATGACTCCCGACCGGTGACGAAGCGTCGAGAGGTCTTGGCGGGTGTCGAAAGGCTCAAGCCAGGTAAGGTCGGCTTGCGTAGTCAGGTGAGTGTCATCGAAAAACCTATGGCGTATGTCAGCCGTCGACGAAGTCGAAGGACTGAATTACGTCCATCGGCGGTCA
>WFTN01000209.1 GCA_015485455.1 Planctomycetota bacterium
GGTTGAAAGTGCAACTCCGGACGAAGATGCTCTGGCTTTGGTTCCCGAGAGCCTTTTCAAGAGCACGGGATGTCTTCCCCTCAAAAAAGATGGAGCCATGCTCCACATTGCAACGGCTGACCCAGGGAACGACCGCACCATCGACCGACTCGCTCGCTCAACTGGCCTCACCATGAAAGTGTTCGTGGCTGGCCCCAAAGCGATTCAAAAAGCTGGTGCCAAGATCTATGGCACCACCGGCCCAGCCAAAAAGGAAATCGATCCAACCGACGTCGGCATGGAATTGCGAGACTTAGAGCAGAAGCTCAAGAACGCAACCCAAGAAGTCGCCGTCGATGACAGCGACGAAGACAGCCACCTCAACGGAGCCATTCGCCTAGAAATCAACGACTTGGATCCACCCGTTGTTCGCGTGGTCAACGGCTTGTTGATGAAGACCCTTAAGATGGGGGCATCCGACATTCACATCGAGCCATTGGAATCCGAATTGAGGGTTCGTTTGCGCATCGATGGTTGCCTCATCGATATCATTCGTCTGCCATCAGAAATGAAAAGCGCCATCATCTCAAGAACGAAGATCATGGCATCGATGGACATCGCCGAAAAGCGTGTTCCCCAAGATGGCGGCATTAAGGTCGTGCTCAAGAATGGTGAGAGCGTGGACTTCCGCGTTTCTTCTTTGCCGAACATCTATGGCGAAAAGATCGTCATGCGAGTTCTCGGCACCAGTGAATTGCGACCAAACGTGGACGCTCTGGGCTTTGAAGGACGAGCACTTGAAGCAATTCGCGAGGCCATCGCCAACCCTTACGGGATGATCCTGGTAACTGGACCAACCGGGAGTGGTAAGACAACGACCCTCTACACCATCCTCAATCAACTCAACACCGACGACGTCAACATCTCAACAGCCGAAGATCCCGTCGAGTATCGCTTGGACGGAATTACCCAGGTGAATGTTCGTCCCAGCACTGGTTTGACTTTCGACAAGGCCCTGAAATCATTCTTGCGCCAAGACCCGGACATCATCCTGGTTGGCGAGATGCGAGATTTCGAGACGTCCGCCATTGCCGTGAAGGCCGCCCTCACTGGTCACTTGGTGCTGTCAACCCTCCATACCAATGATGCCCCGAGCACGGTGGTCCGCATGGTGGATATGGGTATTGAACCCTACTTGGTTGCCTCTGCCGTGAAGTTGGTCGTGGCCCAGCGACTGCTTCGGCGCATTTGCGGTAATTGCAAAGTTGACGTGGATTTAGCTGAAGCAGAACGCAGTGATCTCGACCAAACGACACTGGCCAGTGTTGAGTACCTGTCGAAAGGCGAAGGCTGCGAAAAATGCAATGGCACAGGTTACAAAGGGCGGGTCCCGGTATTTGAAGTCATGAGTGTCAAAACTAAGGAAATGAAACGAGCCATCACCGAAGGCGGTACTGAGGTTCAGGTGCAACAGATCGCCAAACGAGAAGGCATGTTTAGCCTTACGGAGATGGCCATCGACTTTGTTAACAAAGGCGTCACAACTTTGGAGGAAGCCATGAGCATCATCATGGCCGAATAACCTCATGAAAACTCTCGTTTTAGAGAACGGACTTGACCTCACCACAACCTGGTGGACTGAGCCAGAGTACGCAGACAACGAGCTTTACTTACCTGGGCAAAGTCGACTCTCGGCCGAAGACATGAGTATTTTGGAGAGCGTAAGCAACGCCGCAGACAAGAACAAGCTCATAATCCCTGCCATGCCTCAGGCTGCTATGGAAGCCAGTCGCATGCTCAAAGACCCAAACTCAGAGATTGCCGACATCGCCGTGGTCATCGCCAAAGACCCGGGGATGACAGCAAACATCTTGCGCTTTGCCAACTCTGCCATGTACGGATGTCGATTCCCTATCGACACTGTTGAGCGGGCGGTAGCCCACCTGGGCATGCGCCACCTGCAAACAGTGGTTCTGCAAATTGCGATGAATCGTATGAGCAGCAGCATCCAAGCAAAAGCCTACGCCGAAAAAGAATGGAAACACTCCTTGGCCTGCGCTCTGATCTCCCGCAAATTAGCGCAACGTTGTGGGCTGGACGAAGACCTTTGCTACTTAGCCGGCCTTCTCCATGACATCGGACGCCTCCCTGTCATCACAGCCCTCCACAAGAAAGGACTTGCCCAAGGAGACCCCATGGAGGATAGCCCCACAGAAATCATCGTCGAATGCCTTCATCGTGCAGTTGGCATGCAGGTCGCTGATTATTGGGAATTACCCCCCATCATTCAGGATGCCATCGGCAACCACCTGACTGGTCGTATGGAAGGGGAAGAAAGTCCAGCCGCATTCCCATCAACCAAAGTTGCGGAGGCCGCTGGAAACCTCTGTCTTGCCATCGGCGAGGGATGTTTCAGAAAGCCATATGCGGTACTCGATTGTCCCAGCCTTAGGGACATCGGTCTCAGCCGCCCGGCGATCCAGAAATTTCTCAAAGAAGACCTACCCGAAGTTATTCAAGATTTGCGGACGGGGTATTAAAGGGCCTGCCATCCACTGACCGCATTCGTCAAGAAACAGGCCTTTTGTCGCTATTTCGAGGCAAGGAAATGGTGAACACCATACCCTGCCCTTCGCGCTTCGAGGCCCAGACGTCCCCACCATGAAGATCGACTACTTTCTTGACGATGGCCAAACCAAACCCTGTTGATGTTTCATTGGCCGTGGGCTTGGCGCTCATCCGCCCAAAGCTCTTAAACAAACACTCAACTTCTTCTGCAGGAAGACCTTGCCCGTCATCCTCCACCACAATTTCGACCCGATCATCATAGGACAATAATCGCAAGTCGACTTGCCCTCCCACATGGGTGTATTTCACCGCGTTCGAGATCAGATTATCAACAGCTGCGGCGACTCGATCACTATCCACTGGCACAACAACCTCACCTTCAGGAGGGTGAAAAGAAAGGGCAATCTCTTTCTTCTCGGCATTGATGTGCGCTACAGAAAGCCGATTGCGAAGCAACAAGTCGAGATGGGTATCCACGAATTCTAAATCGACTTTTCCTGAATCAATTGCAGCAACATCGAGAAGCTTGTTCACCAAAGAACTCATACGGTTGGTAGCTCTCAGAATTCGCCCGATGTCTTCCTGGACCTCTTCAATGGACGTACTTGGTTTTCTGGCCAAGATATTTTCGGCAGTTAGCCCCATGGCACTCAATGGGCTGCGCAAGTCATGAGCCGCTGCACCCAAAAGTTCAGTCTTTTCTTCGTTGAGCTCACAAAGAACGTCCAAGAGTCTCAACCTCTTAAGCGCCAAGGTCACAGGCTCTCTCAAACGGACCATCAGTTGGACGCAATCCCTTTCGAATGGTTCAGAATCAAGATTCCGCCCAGCCCGAATATATCCGAGAACATGATCGTCGTCCGTGAGTTTGATCGCCAAAGACCTTCCTTCCCCCCATTCTTCCCCAGAAGCCGACATGAAGATACCGACTTCTAACTCCTTGGTTTGGCCTTCAAACTCCCTGCGAGTTTCTTCACGGGTCAAGATGCTTTTCGCCAACGCCCCAGCACCTTCCGAAGCCATCACGATGAAGTGATCTCCACCCTGCTCGTTAACAACAAACACCCCATGCTCTGCAGACATCACCAATAGAACTTGCTCTAACGTTCCCGCCAATAGCTGGTCGAGAGTGGTGGCAGAATTGACCGTCTTGAGCAAGGCGTGGATACCCTGAAGTTCGTCGGTCCGTGCCCGAAGGGATGCCGTACGAACCAATACTTGCTCTTCAAGTTGCTCGCCCCGGACGCGAGCTTGACGTAACAAGATCCCTTGTACGCAAATGAGTCCGAAAAAGACGAAAGCACTCACTCCCCACTGGAACCAAGATGTTTTCCAAAAAGGCGGAACAATGGAAAACTGCGCTATGAGGCTCGCATTACTCCAAGAGCCATCTGAGGAACACGCTCGTGCCTCGATCCGATAATCGCCCGGTTGAAGGTTGGGCAAATGAATGAGACCGCTGGTGCCAATGTCTTGCCAATTGTCCGAGACACCGCGAATGCGAAACGCAAATCGGTTGCGCCCAGGGTTCAGGTGGTGAAACGCCGCCAAGCGTAAAGTGATGCTGTTCTCTTTCCAGTCCAGCTTCATGACCTTCTCCGGCGAAGAAAGCAAACGATCACTGCCGTTTACCATGAAACCCACAAGGCGAAAGTCCGGGGCTGAGGAGCGGCGGGTGGCTTCAGCAGAAGAAAAGAAGGTGATCCCAGCGTCTCCTGCCACATAGAGTTGAGTCCCTTCAGGGCCAAGCAACTGAACGTTCTTGAGAGAACCTGGCTGAATACCTTCGTAGCGATCGAAAATTCTGGCAGTTCGTCCTTCTAAATCGATGGCGAAGAACCCATTCAGGCTTGTGGCCCACAAGATTTTGTTGTGGTCCAAAACGAATGAATCGAGGGCGGCAATGCGTGCTCCCAACTCGTCTTCAACCTTGAAATCTGTCACCGTCTTGGCACTGGTATCGATCACAGCAAGAGATGTGGCCAAAGCCACTAAGAACCTGCCTGGGCCCAATTCGACCACAGCGGAAATAACATTGGACTTCATCGGAACGTCGACATCTGGGTTTCTTGGATCGCCACAGAAAAGAAAATCGCCATCTTCTTGCTCAACGAACAAACCAAAACTTGTGGCCAGGTAAAGAAGCCCCCCAGAGGTGACTTTGAGGTTACGCGGTTTAATCGACGGATAGCGTCCCAATGTTCCATGGGTCAACTGGAGTTGACGCCAACCCGCCCCCTGTTCTTCATAGAGTCCCTTGTTCGTCGCCACCACCAGGGCAGAATTGCGAAACAGGGTCGCACGGATTTCTGTACCTTTTTCTCCCAAGAAATCTAACTTCAACGGTGAGAAACCACTGGGGCTCCACTCAAAGAGGCCTTCATGAGCATTGCCAACAACGATCCGATCAGCAGGCCCGATGGAAAGCGTGTCGATTTGAAGGGTCGGCAAGTGATACGCTTTGTCTTGGGTTGTTGAGCAAGTAATCCAAGTCCCGTCTTCTTCAACGATTTGGAGTCCGGCGCTTTGGGTCCCAATCCATTTTCGATTCTTGGAGTCGCGTACCGCAGACTGAACGGCTGCTTTCATGGACCCTTTCATCCTCTTGGGTTCAAACCAAGAAAACTCATGGGTCTTTAAGTCAACGAATTGGATTCCAGGCTTGGATGCCAACCAGAGGATGCCATTGGGAGCCATGGTCATGGATGTGATGATTCCATTGACCCCGCCACCAACAGTCTTGCTGGATGCGACTGGGATACGTTGACCCTGGGTCGAGTTTCCATCAAGAAGAATCACACCATCTTCCACGGTCCCCAGCCATAGGCGCCCCTTTTCGTCTTCGACAAAGCGCGTGCCTCCGGCGATGTGCTTGCCCCGGCGATCCTTCAAGACGCGAATTTTTGTCTCCCCGTCTCGTGGCAGGCGATAGGCGTCAACCAAGCTAACGAACCAACGATCGCCGTTCCCAGTGACAAAGACCTCTGTCACGATGGAAGATCTCAACGTTGGGTCTATACTTCGGGGAGAGAGGATTCTGCGGGGCTTGTCCTGATCGTCGAGAGAGTAAAGCCCAGCTCCGGTGCCGCAAAGGCAAACGCCGTCGGCTCCCATGGCCAATGAAAAAACCACGTCACTGGCATTTTTGAAACCCTTCCTGGGGTCTAAGACGATTCGCTTCAAATGAGCGTCGTCCAAGATGCGGTAGATCCCCACATGGGTGCCAACATAAAAGCGGCCATCGTCACTTTCAGCAAAGTCACGGACGAAATCTTCTGGCTGACGGTCATCTTGACGCCGTGGGATTGGAATCTGCTGAGCTCGACCATCGGCATAGCGGTAGAGTCCGCGTTTTGTGCCAATCCAAATTGATCCATCCGCTCTTTGGTGCAAAGCCGTGACAAAATCAAGATTGAGATCAACAAGATAAGGTTCGACTCGAACACCATCAAAACGAAAAAGGCCACCATCTGTCGCGAACCAGACATATCCAGCCTGAGTCGGCAAAATCCCATGAACCGTTGTTTTCGGCAGACCATCTTGGATGTCCAAATGATGAAATGAGAGGCGCCTTTGCTGAGCGAAATTGACGGCCGCCAGCAGATTCATGAAGAAGCCAAGGAAAACCACCCACATCAGGGATTTCGGCATGTTTCTGGCAGATGTGGCGTCCATGAAAAGTCCCATAA
>WFTN01000210.1 GCA_015485455.1 Planctomycetota bacterium
CCCAAGCTCCCCGAAGTCCCCGGCTCGATCCCACACCCAATTTTCACGATAACCTTGGCACGAAAAAACCCGCCATGGGATGACGGGTGGAGTGCTCGCGCCAGGGATCGAACCTGGGACCCGCTGATTAAGAATCAGCTGCTCTGCCTACTGAGCTACGCGAGCAAAAGGAGAAATGTTTCTCCCACGATCAAAAATGGAGGGAGGGCAAGGGGAATCGAACCCCCGACCTCCGGAACCACAAACCGGCGCTCTAACCAACTGAGCTATGCCCTCCATATGCTCGCTTTCACAAGCACAACTCCAGGGCCGAAACCCCTGAGCGCGCCAAGATATGAAAGCACAAGAGATCCATCAAGGCCAAGCTTTTCCTTCTCAAAAATCCATTCGCTTTATCTCCCTATTCTCTCCTCTCTTGCGACTGTTACGACGCACTTTCACCACCCTGGCCAATTGCGTTAACGCGACCAAGCCATCACCGAAAAACGCCACATTTCGACGATTCGCGGCGTTTTTGAGAAATAAACACGACAAATCCGGCCATAAACGCCGATTTTGGCACTGAATCGCGGTTTTACGCCTTGCCATGTCGTCCCGGTGACGTAGGATTTCGAGCAATTCGGGTGAGAAACGGGTTTCACCCTGCTCAGGACGAGTTTCAACTTGTTTTGGATTCAAGAATAAGGATCAACACACATGGCAAAAAAGGCCAAAAAGAAGGCTGCTAAGAAAAAGAGCCTGGACACACTTATCGTCGGTTCCAAGGTCAAGGGTGTCATCAAGGGCAACGGCTGCATGACTTCGGGCGAGCTTCTCGAAGCTCTCAATGAAAAAGTTCATGAATTGCTCGATTCTGCCTGCAACCGTGCAGACAGCAACAAGCGTTCTACAGTTCGTGCCCACGACCTATAGGATTGCAAATTGTTGCCAAGCTTCACCGTAAGTCTTGAGCTTCAGTTTGAGCGCAATACAATGCGCAACGCAGATGAAAGGCCCCGCCTCTGTGCGGGGCCTATTTGCTCCTGTAGGCTAATTGGATAAACCGCTGGCCTCCGAAGCCGGAATTTCGCGTTCGAGTCGCGACAGGAGTACTTAAAGCCCTCGTGAGAGCCACAGGGCACAAGCGCCCATAGCTCAGCCGGATAGAGCAACGGATTTCTAATCCGTAGGTCGCAGGTTCAAGTCCTGCTGGGCGTACTTTAGTTTCTCTTGGTCCACGGGCTGCCATTTTGGCCACCTCCCTACACGTTGTTATCTCCGCCAATGCCTTCCATGAAAAGGGCGACATGATGGCGGCATGACGACACGAAAACTCGGATGACCATCATTGGGATGCTCCGATGCCACGCGACCTCGCCAAGGCTCGGAAGCTTAGGTCAAGTCCTGCTGGGCGTACTTCCCTAAGCACAATAAGCTGAAACTCTTGAAGGGCTGTTTCACATTTGGTGAGGCGGCCCTTCTTTTGTCAATTGCCATTTTGTTGCCATGAATTGGCATGCTGACTCTTGATTCTGCGACACACCATTAATCTTACCCCAATCAAGGGAGTGCGGGTCAACAAGAACGGATCTAAGAACAGCAACAAGACCGTCCAGCGAGTGAAGAAAGTCGGTCGACGACATGGAAAAAGGAGCCGCTTACCATCGTCAAAGGAAAGTCGAGAACACGTTCTTCAAGTACAAGACGATCATCGGTAGAAGGCTTCGATCAAGGTGCAACGGGACGCAAGAAACCGAGGCGATGTTGGATTATAATATCTTGAACAAGATGTCGGCAGCGGGTCGACCAGATTCTATGAAGATTGCGAGCTGAATTGGAAAATTGGAGCAACTGTTCTGGATTCCGATTCTTTTTGCAAGAGCGCCGCGGTCAAGGGCGTTGAGGGCTGCCAAGATTGGATGTGCGAATCACTCTCGAAAACGAATTAGATTCAGAATCATTGGCAAGATTTGAGCTATATTTCCGACCAGGATGGTCCCATGTCTTTCATGGTGGAAGTTCGGGGGTCCTTTTCCATGAGGACAAAAAGGGTGAAGGTGATGGCGTAGGCCCCGATGATGTCGATGGTGTAGTGAAGATGGCTGAGATAAACGCTGACCAAGACCAAGAGGTGGGCGATCAACGCCCATGATCTGGTAAACTTATGGGGCCAAACATAGAGCAAGACCAAGAACGTAGTGGCGATGTGTCCTGAGAAGAACAAGTCCTTGGTGAGGTATTCGAAAGCGGCATTTTCAGCCAAGGCGTGAAAGGGGTTGGCAATGGCACTGATGCCCTCCCAACGGGCTGCAGCACTCATGCCCGCGTTGATGTCCTCCCCCCGCACTGGGCCCAAGCCCGTGGCAAAAATGCAAAGCCCTCGGACAACGGACAAAACGCCTCCCACATAGAGAAGCCGACAAGCCCGCTTCGGCCATTTTGCAATCAACCAAAACGTGGGTGGTGCCCAGGCCAGAATCCAAAAATGATAATTCCAACTGGAAACCCATGAAACAAAGGGCACCTGTTCGAGAATCGAGTCGGAGAGATGGGGGGCGGGCCTTGCCTCACACCAAACCGCCAAGATAGTCATGATGACGAATCCCACGT
>WFTN01000211.1 GCA_015485455.1 Planctomycetota bacterium
ACTTCACTTCACTTCACTTCACTTCACTTCACTTCACTTCACTTCACTTCACTTCACTTCACTTCACTTCACTTCACTTCACTTCACTTCACTTCACTTCACTTCACTTCACTTCACTTCACTTCACTTCCAAGATGATGGCATTGGTTGGGCGGAAGTTTCCTAGTTCTTCTATGACTCCTTGGAAGGTGATGGTCAAAAGAAAGGGAATGGTTGGGCCTAAGCCGGAACTCCAGGGGGTTGGGGTCGACGACACCAACTGGGGTGAGGCTGTATTGTAATTGTCGGTGTAGTGAAGAAGATGGACTGAAAGAATGGAGGCACCATAGCCCCTGCGAATCACGCAAGCCTTTATCACACAAAAAAGGTCGAGCCCCGAATGAAGATTCGGGGCTCGACTTATTCAAACATCAAAGAACGTTGGAAGAACTACTTGTCCTTTTTTCGTCCATTGTCGTTTTCTGGCACTTCTGGGGGCTCAACATCGTCCCAAGCTGGTTCTGCTCTTTGGGAACGAGCCGTGAATGCAATGGCTGCCACAGGAACAGCCACGGCGGTGATCAAACCGACATAGCCGAAGGGCGAGTGCATCTCGGACATCATGCCTGCATCTGTGGTTGATGTTGCAGAAGAAAAGCCAAACAGATGACGGCGAAAGACATCCCCTGTTGGCAACATGTTGAAGTCAACATCCAACCCCATCATCGCTTCTCGGGGGAAGTTCACCGATTGAAGAATAGGCGAAGCCGTATCCAGAGCCATGGTTATTAGAGATGCCAAATCAAAGTATGCGAAACTCGTGTTGGCGGTGTTAGGGTTGTAGCGTTTGAAGTGGGCCATGGCGTTGGCCACATCAGTGTTCTGAGCCAAGGAGTCCCGTTGGCTGTTTCTTGAAGCCATATAGTTCTTCAAGGTCTGAGGCGCCAAAGCAAACATCAAATTGCCATTATCGATCATCCAGCAAGGTTTCAAACCAGGACCAATTTCATCCCGTGACATGATCTTGCCCAAGTCGCAGTAGTGAAGTTCTTGTCCCATGAATTTGAAAGAACCCACCATGGCATTCGCACCGAATTTCTCTTTTGCCGCGTTCATGCAAGCCACAATCTTGGCTTCATCTTTGACGTTGGCTGTGAAGATGGTCTCGGGGATCAAGCTGCCATAGGGTGCTTTGCCCATCCAGACGGAGAATTCATCTCCCAAGTTGGGTAGCAAGTCGCCCAAGAGCGAAAACCCTAGTTCTGAATCAAGCTGCTCCAGCATACCCATGACTTCTTCATGGCCTCTTGGTTCCATTTCCTTCATCGCGGCCAAAAGGCTGTCAGCTATGCCGGAAAGATCAACACGTGAACCCGTGTAGAAAAAGCTGTCCTTTGGCGCCAAGCTCATGCCGGCAAAGGGAGCGTTGGACGGTTTTGTGCATGCCAAAAGGCCATCGAGGTTCTTCTCTGTGGCCATCCAAAAACGGTCAACGACCGCCCGGCCTTCAAAGTTGAGGGCGTAGGTGTAGTCTTTAATCTGATCCAATCCGAAGAGAGCAAGCATGCCAAGGACTTCTTCACTGTCAGGGACAGTTTGTTCAACAGTATCCAAGATGCCATCAACGTTGGCGAAGGCCATGAAGACAGGCTCTTTGTTAGGAGAAACTTGGCTCTTCGCAGCAGCAAACTTTTGATTCTCCCAAAGACCACCTTCGGTGCTCTTCGCTTTCATCCGAGCCAAGACTTCTGTCATCGTCTTAACTTGAGAGCCCATCACCAAGTGAGACCCCATGGCAGTCCACATGAAGTCGACACCCTGGTCAATCTCACAGCCCCGAACAACGATACCACCCAAGTCGATCATTTTGATTTCTGCATGGGCTTCTTCCTTCAGAAGGCGCTCAACGGCTGCGGAAATGCGGCCAAGAAGTTCGTTATTCGAACCCAAATCGAGTGTGGCTAGCCAATCGATCATCGGAGGAGCATTGTCCTCCATCTGAACGTCAACAAGGGTAATTGTAGAGTGGCTCTTACCCAAGGTCTTCAGGTCGTCAAAGGACATACCTGTGTCTTCGGCGATCTCTTGGGACATGCCTTCGATCATCTCGTTGGCCCATTGCACCACGGGGGCTGCAAAAGCCTGAACTTGTTTGTCGTTCCAAAGCTCAGACAAGGCAAGCTGACGACAATTCCTGGCCGCACTCGCACCATCATAGGATGCATGGAAGAGAATGCTCTTAGGTAGGGCTGAAGTCGGATCATAGGCGGCGGTTTCTGCCACCGTTTCATCATCGGTGAGGACCCAAGCCCCGCTGCCGATCACTGTCACTAAAACGAGGACGCTTGCCAGGCTATTCAGCCAGCGCCGTGATTTACTGGTTGGATTCATATTTAATCCCTTTCCAAATGGTCAGCCTGCGTCATGGCAGGCTCTTGTTCTTTTCTTTCACCTTCGCTCGATCACGCCAGAGCCATGAACAACTTGATTCTCCCATGGACGAGGACCGTACGAAAGGCATCTATTGACGAATTGGTCGCCCACTATGCGTAGATGTTCCCTAAAAATTCGGAAGAATCCGAGGAAAAATGAAGCTCGATCCGATTCCCAGTAAGAGAAAGCCCAATAAGTACTTAGAATTTCGGGGCTGAGGGCGTCTGAGGAGCAATTCCAGCGACTTGACCGCAAACCACGCCCCTGCTCCATCGGTCATCACATCGAACAAGGAAAAGTCCCGTCCCGGCACAGTGTATTGGTGACATTCATCGAAAAAACCAAAGATCGTCACAGCCATGGCAATTCGTTTATCACAGATTGTACCCACGATGCCAAATCCTGCCATTGCCAGGTAGGCCAAACCCGCCAAGAAGCCGTAGAGACCAAAATGAACGAAGTTGGTCACCCCCATGGGTAGCTCAGTGGCGCCACCCTCCCAGGTCCTACTACTCGACCAATAGATAAAAGCCATGTGACTCGCAGTCAAAATGGGCCAAAGAAAACGTAGTTGAACCACTTTGGCGTTCACGTAGACCCTTAAATTCTGATTCAGTCGTTCAGTCATTACTTGGTTTTATCCAGGCATCGTTGTCCGATGTTGTCGGGCTCGGCCCAGGCATTCATCAATTCTGATCGCGAATGCCATAGGTGCAACAAAAATGTATCCACAAGAAAGAACTGTTTCCCACAATATAGCCAAGAACGCCAAGAAGGAGAAACCGAAGATTCGCCATCACCTATGATGGCGCTCTTGCATTTCTGCTTCAGGAAAAATCGCCTTGAGCGATTTCGCCAATGAAACAGACCGCACAGTTTCCTATGCGGTCTTGTTCGCTTCGGGCGTAGCAACCCTCAGATCAGGTGGTCATCAAACGAGCCTTGCTCTTGTTGAGTTGCTCCCGCAGACGTTGCAAGACATTGGTGTGGATTTGGCAAACTCGTGACTCGGTCAAATCGAGAATGCGACCAATCTCTTTCATGGTAAGACCTTCATAGTAGTACATGATAACGATGCGCTTTTCTTTCTGAGAGAGGTTGCGCGTCACCGCTTCAATCACGTCTCTTTGATTGAGGGTCTCAATGGGGCTTTCGCTCTTGGCATCGGCCAAGATGTCTGCCTTCTCAAGAGTGTTTTCGTCTTTGTTCTCATCCCATTTATCGGACAAGGAGAACACTGTCACTGGGTGAGAATCGCCGAGCATCCGTTGATACTCTTCCAAAGAGCACTCGATGGCATCACACATTTCCACATCTGTTGGTTCCCGACCAAGTTCACTTTCAAGTTTACGATAAGCTTTGTTGATCTTGTTGGCTTTCAGACGCACTAACCTGGGGACCCAATCTTGTGATCGAAGTTCGTCGAGAATGCTTCCACGAATTCGGGTGGTGCAATAAGTCTTGAACTTAATGCCACGCTCTAAATCGAAACCGTCGATGGCATCCATCAAGCCAAACAAACCGGCGCTGACAAGATCTTCTAAGTCGATGCTCTTGGGTAAAGTCGACAATAGACGCTCGCTGATGTAGCGAACCAATGGGTAGTAACGTTCAATCAGAACATTGCGCAAGTTTGGATCCAAGGTGCGCTTGTATGTGACCCAAATGCGATCTAGTTTCTTGTCGTCGGCCTTTGTTGGCCTTGATGCGGTCTGAACCATCCCAACCTCCTCATTCATGCCTCGTCTCGCGAGGTCTCAGATTGCGGAAGAAAGAATGCTGGTGAGTATCGGAGGGGTTTCGCCTCTGAATGTGGGCACAAAAAAACCGCAAAGGGAAGTCGATGCTTCTCTCACGGTCAAATATGTGCTTTCGTTCACCATCATCTTCTCCCTGGTCTTCGGCAACTGGCTGCCTTTCCGCTGCGCGGTTAAGGCCCTGTAGTTTTGCGCCCCACCTTTTCAGATGGTTTGCCCTTTCGGACGGGGCTAAGCTGATGCTTACTGCCACATCCAGTCGCTCCTTGAGCTGAGTCCGAGACTAATCTGAACCAATTCTATCTGTCAATAAAGTTTTCGGATTTTATTGCGGCGTTGTTGAGTGTTACGACGCCACAATTCATCAATCGTTGAGAATAACGGCAGAAACGGCCATTTGGGGACAAATAAACCAAGAAAGTAGCTGGGTAAAATCGAGAGAAAACCCATTTTTTTTTTCGCCGTGGAGACAAATCTCTTCCCAAGAAAGGAAG
>WFTN01000212.1 GCA_015485455.1 Planctomycetota bacterium
GTTTTTTGCGTGGCTGCTATGGCTGGTGTCCCGGCATCCACAGCAATCACCCGCAGTGTATTCACCGCCATCGGAATGTGGATCTTCGTCGGCCTCGCCTTTCGCTTCCTTTTCACCTTTGTCATTTACGACTGGCGCAAGAAGATGTCGCCCTCCCCGGCTGCCAATGAAGGAGCCAGCGAATGAGTGATGCCGTGCAAGCCTATTCTCGTCGTGCCCTCTCAGATGAAGACCGCAATACACTGGTGGAAGACTACCTACCCTTGGTACGTCACGTCTTAGGGCGGTTGCCTTTGACCTTGCCTGCATTCATGGACCAAGAGGACCTCTTCGAAGTGGGCGTTCTTGGTCTTATGAACGCCGTCAGAACCTATGACAGTTCCAAGGGTGCGAAACTCAAGACTCATGCCTATGTGAACATCCGTGGGGCGATCTTGGATGAGCTTCGAAAATACGACATCGTCCCTCGATCACGCCGCGACCGCATCAAGTTCTTCAAGAAGACCGAAGAAGAATTAGAAGATCAATTGGGTCGCCCAGCCACACCGGAAGAAATCGCTGCATCCATGGGTCTCAAGGTCGAGCAAGTCGACGAAATCTTAGTCAACATGCAAGGGGCATCGCTTTTGTCCTTAGATGAAGGAGTTGGAGGAGAAGACGGCGTGCGTTTATCGGACGCCATTGCCTGCCCCGGCTCGCCCAATCCTTCCGACGCGGCGGAATCGGCGGAGCTGAAAGGCAAGATCGCCGACCTCATCCACCAACTACCGGAGAACGAAAGGCGCGTGATTGTTCTCTATTACGCCGAAGGCCTACTACTCAAGGAAATCGGCGCCGTGCTCGACGTTTCCGAAAGTCGAGTCAGTCAAATACACAGCCGGGCGATTTATCGCATGAACAAAGCCCTAACTGCCCGTCCCAAGGCGGAGAGTTCCTTATGAATCGTCGCATTTCCAACATTATCAAAGCCGCCAACTTGAGCCCGACCTTGGGAGCATCCGTCAGCAGTGCCGCTGGCGTTCCCCCAGCCAAGACAGCCCATGCGCCCCAGGACACAGCCACGATCAACTTGCATCGCAACGGCGACCTCATTGAAGCCATTGAGGTCACTTGCAGCTGCGGGCGCACCACCTTCATTGAATGTGTTTACGAAGACCAGGAGCCCACATCATGAACCGTCCAAGTTCATCATTGAGAGTACTGATCGCCACCTTGAGCGTCTTCTTTTTGGGGGCCTGCCAAACGGTCCACAAAGATTTGGAGGCAGAGATGATCGGAAACAGCAAGCCGAGACGAGAAACCAGCAAGCCTGTGGATTCCGCCATACAAGTTCCTGATCTGGACGAGAGGAAGGAAGACACCCAGTTTCTCAGCCAAATCGACCGTCTGGAGAAGAGAGTTTTTGACCTAACCCAGAAGCTCAAGGAAGCCGAAGCGGAACGGAAATCCGCCATAGAATTGCGCAATGCGGCTCAGCAAAATGAATCTGTCTTGGCCAATCAGATCGACGACTTTCAGACATCTCTCGAGAGCGCTCTTGATCGGGAGAGGAAACTAAAAGAACGCCTTCTCCGATCAGAGTTGGAATCTGTTCGTTACCAACAGACCATCGCCGACATGAAAATCCGCGAACTGACGAGAGGAGACAGCAATTGAAAGTCTTAGCTCTTGTTATTCTGCTTTCCTTGTCATTGACTGCTTGTGCATTCTTGGAAAGAGGAACGCCACCTCCAGAGCCTGGAGCCTTTCCGTTCTATGCGGAAAAAGACGCTTCGAAAGGTATTCGCCGGGTGGTCATGATGCCACTGCGAGTCGAAAACCCAGGCCATGCATCCATGGGGAATTTGGAACGCAGCCTGCAGAGAGCCATGTCTAAAGAACACTTGTTTGAGCTTGTTCCCGTCTCCAATAGTGATCTCGCCGACACAGATTTCGATTCAACAAGGACAAAGGGGACCTTCAGAACAGAAGACTTAATTACTCTGAGCCAGCGATTCGGTGCCGAAGGTGTTATTCATGGCATCGTGACCCAATACCAAGTCTATCCTCAGGTTGTTTTAGGGCTCCGGCTCACCCTATTGGATTGCCGAACCGGGCGAGTCCCTTGGGCCACTGACATTGTTCTCGATGCTTCTTCGCGCATCATCAAACAAGACGTGCAAAACTATTATGACACGACAAAATGGGAAGAAGGCTCCCTCCTTGACCATGAGAAAGTACTGATTTCTCCTCGATTGTTCGGAGACTACGCCTCCATGCGCATCGCGAGCACTTTAGCCAGCGCCATGCGTGCCGGCCCTGCATCAATATCAAGGTCCGTAAAGAACTAAGAGGAAAAGACTTAGGACTTTCGCTTCGAGCCGTATTCTGGGCCAAAAAGAACGATGGCTTGGAGTGGGCAAAATCCTTGATCCGGCCCATCTCCCCCCCTATCATCGCGAAATCGCTTCATGTGATTCTTGTGTTCCCTCGGTGAGTTTTGAATAAACCTCCCAGGTCAACGATTCGAATGCAAGAGGATGGAGCATCAGCCTCAATTCCAGGCAGGCTCGCGAGGATAAAGAGTATGTTCGGACACGGATTCGCGGTTTTTACCGATAGCCTTCTTAAAGGCGCAGTAGCAGTTCCTGAAGATGCCGGGTGGTTCAAACCCCTGGTTTTAGGTCTCTATGCCGCCACATTGTTTCTTTTGTGGCTCTTTGGTGTCCACCGCTACTTCATCATGTGGTTCTACTCTTCCAACAAGAAGAACGTACCCACCCCAAAACGAGTCTTTGCGGACGAAGAATTGCCCCCAGTCACTGTTCAGCTTGCCATCTTTAATGAGATGTACGTGGCCGAGCGCATCATCGATGCGGTCTGCAAGATGGACTACCCTAAGCACTTACTGCAAGTCCAAGTCTTAGACGACTCCACCGATGAGACCGTAAACATCAGTCGCAGGACCGCAGCTCTCTGGGCAGAAAAAGGCTTCGATATTGAGGTCATCCACCGCATCGACCGCAGTGGCTATAAGGCTGGTGCATTGGAAAACGGACTCAAGACGGCGAAGGGTGAGATTATCTGCATGTTTGACGCAGACTTCATTCCCACCGTTGACTTTCTGAGAAAACAGGTCCACTTCTATTCCGATCCCAATGTGGGCTTTGTCCAAGCTCGCTGGGCCCACATCAACGAAAATCACTCTTTGTTGACCAAGCTGCAAGCCTTGTACCTAAACGGCCACTTCGTCTTGGAGCACACGGGACGTCAACGTTCTGGCCGCTTCTTTAGCTTCTCGGGCACTGCCGGCACTTGGCGCCGCGCATGTATCGAGAACGCTGGGGGCTGGTCTCATCGCACATTGGTCGAAGACTTAGATCTCTCATATCGGGCCCAATTAGGGGGATGGCAAGGTGTCTACCTGGTAGACCAAGGAGTACCCGCTGAGCTTCCTGTTGACATGAACGGCTACAAGAGCCAGCAACATCGTTGGGCTAAAGGCTTCATTCAGGCCATGATGCACATGCTGATTCCTATCTGGAAGAGCAAGCAACCTCTCAAGGTGAAGATCGAGTGCACCTTCCATTTGACCAACAACTTGACCTATTTATTCATGATCGCTCTGAGCGTCTTGATGTTCCCGGCTCTTCACTACCGCTGTCAAATTCTCTCTGGCATCTGGGCCACCATCTTTGACGTCAGCCTCTTCGTCGGCGCCACTGCCAGCATCCTGAGCTTCTATGCCTATGCGGAACGGCAGATCGACGAGAAGTGGTACAAGAAAGTCATCTACATGCCCCTTCTCATGGGACTGGGCATCGGCATGGCATTGAATCAGGCAAAAGCCGTTATCGAAGCCCTCCGGGGTCAGGAAAGCCCTTTTGTTCGCACCCCGAAGTATCAGGTCAATGCCGGAGAAAAAGGGGCTGCTTGGAAGAAGAAACGCTACTCCGCCTCAAAGAGCATGCTGCCAGCCCTGGAGCTTGCTTTCGCCCTTTACTTCACTGGCGTGACGGCATACGCGGCGGTCCACAACCTGTGGCTGGCTGTTCCTTTCTTGGGACTCTTTGCCTGGGGTTATGGTTACGTCGGATGGAAATCCATCGAATTGCAAAAGCGAACAGCCCCCAAAGCGTCCCCAACACCAGCAATCGCTGACTAAGACGAAGCCACCCAAAATCGAAAAGGGCCCCGACCACCTCACCGTGGTTGGGGCCCTATTCATTTCAACCATAAGTCTTTGCGCCAAACACGCACAGGGCCATGATCGTAGGGGATTTCTTGTTGATCCAGTGGGACTTCAGCTCTACCCATTTCCGCTTTGACAAGGTTAATACTTCGCAGGTAGACTATCTTCGTTGATGCGCGTGCGCACAACTTTCGGGGTAGGCGTTCATTTTAATCCCAATGGCAGTGCCTATAGGAAGAGGCACTGAGAGGCGCAATCAAAATCTCAAGACGAACGGGGCTTACCCACCTGGTGTTCCCACCATGAACCTTTCCGCACTCTTGTCTTTGAGGGAAAAGGGCATCGACTTGAACAAGGTAGTTAGATTCGACATCACTTTACTTCTTTGCCTTTTGATAGGGGCCATGATTTTCTTCATGCCACTATTGGGTGGTGGCTTTGTTGCTGACGACTTCACGATTTTGCGCTTTGTCACTTATGGCGACCCAGCCCATGCAGATACTGATCCGAAAGATTCAACTGCCGTATTGCGCTATTTCTTCGAGCCGACGAACCAGGAAACCCATGTCTATCGGCCGTTAGTGCTCCTATCCTTTCGTTTGAGCTACCA
>WFTN01000213.1 GCA_015485455.1 Planctomycetota bacterium
ATATGGGACATGGCCTTTGAAGTGACGACCTTGGCGTTGCCAGGAGTACTGACCCGGATTTCACGGATTGTGGCTTCTTTCGGGGCTTCTTCTTCAGGTTCGACTGCTGGCTCCGGAGCCTTCTTGGCTCGTGGGTTGACGATTGCAGAACCGATATTGCCCATGGAAACTGTTAGCTCGGGAGCCGCGGGCTCCTTCGGCTCCACGGCCTCTTCGACTTCAATTTCAACTTCAACCTCTGGGACCTCGGAGACAGGCTCTGCCACTTCAGGTTCCTTGGCCTTGGGTTTGCTCTTTCTGGCTCCAGGAGGTGTGACGGGCTTGAGCTCGACCATCTCATGCACATCTTCTTTGACCTCAACAGCCTCAACTGTTGATTCTGAAGCTTGAGCTTCGGCTGGTGCCCCGTTGGTCGCAGCCTTCTTCTTGATGGCTTTTTTCTTTGGAGCCTTCTTCTTTGGCTCTGGTTTCTTTTTCTCGACCGGAGGCGGTACGTAGAGGAAGGCGCGGATAACGTTAGCCTGAGCCTCTGTTAAGGAACCCATGTGGTTCTGAACTTCAATTCCATGGTTCAAGGCTTCGCCCATGATGTCCTTGGAAGTGACGCCCAGTTCTTTCGCCAGTTTGTAAACTCGAATCGGCATGCCGTGAACTCTTGAAATCGCTACTAAACGCGCTGTCTTTTGTTGTCTGGAACCGAGGACACCCTCGGTTCCCTAAGCAAGGGAGAGTCTTAAGACTCCTGCTTCTCATCTTCGCCATCATCCTTTTGGGATTCTGGCTCATCGTCGAGGTCGCCCCGAGCTGCTGCTTCCTTTGCCAAAGCAAGGAGTGGGTCTTCCTCATTTTCGTCGATGACCAAACTTGGATTGGACTCCGACTCTTTTTCTTCTTTTTCTGCTGTCGCAGCAGCATCGACTTCGTCCTGAGCCATCTGCTGTTGAGCCATAGCCAACAAGGGATCAGATTCGACACCTTCTGTGGCAGCAGCGTCTTCAGGTTGTACCGAGGCATTGGTTGGAACTTCATCCAACTCGGCACCGGTCTTAAGTTGCTCAAGAATACGTTTTTCGGCGTCGTTGAGGCCGCCATCGTTGCCACCACCGGAAAGCTTATTGACGCCTTCACCTTGGATGTTGACATCCCAACCTGTGAGCCTGGCAGCCAGGCGGACGTTTTGTCCGCGTTTGCCAATAGCCAAAGAAAGTTGGTCTTCGGCGACTTGGACCAGGGCTTCGCCGGTCTCGTCATCCATGGTGATGGATTGAATTTCCGCAGGCTTCAGGGAGTTCATGATCAGCACTTCTGGAGATTCGCTCCAACGAATGATGTCAATCTTCTCGCCGTTTAATTCGTCAATGATGTTGCGAATGCGGGAGCCACGAATACCGACGCAGGCACCGACGCAATCGACTTTTGAGTCATAAGAAACCACCGCCAATTTGGTGCGGAAGCCAGCTTCTCTGGCTAAGCCTTTAATCTCAATGACGTGGTCGGCAATCTCTGGGATTTCTAACTCAAAGAGCCGTTGAATGAGGTCTGGGTGAGTTCTGGACAAGACGATACGAACTCGGTGGCCCACCCGGCGCACGTCAAAGATGACGCAGCGGATGCGGTCGCCGACTTGATAAGTCTCGGTGCGGACCCGTTCGTGGCGGGGCATGATGGCTTCGGAGTTGCTGATATCAACGATGATATTTTCGCCTTCGAATCGTTGAATTGTACCTACGACCAATTCGCCGATGCGGCTTTCGAACTCACCGAAAATGACATCTTGCTCAGCTTCCCTGAGGCGCTGAATCATGACTTGTTTGAAAGTTTGGGCTGCAATTCGGCCTAAGGATTCAAGAACGCCATCTTCGATGGGTTCTTCATCCACGTAGCCAGTAAACTGTCCATCGAAACGATCAACAGTGATCTCGATTTCTTCGGCATCCTCATAACGCTTGCGCGCTGCCGCCATCATGGCGATCTCGAGGCTTTCAAAGACAATACTCGAGTCAATGCCCTTTTCTTTGGCCATGGCACTGACGATTTTGACCAACTCCG
>WFTN01000214.1 GCA_015485455.1 Planctomycetota bacterium
CTTCCTCCATTTGGCTCAGGCAAGAAATCCGTCTATCCCTTGGCTCATTTTAACGCCTACGGCAAGGACCCCCGTTTGACACAAACACCCATCGCCGCTTTTACTCAAGAGCAAGGTGAGTTGGCCAGTGTCTTGTGGATTGACTATGAAAGTGGGGCCGTATTCGACTTTCCGGAAACGGACCTCAAGGACTCCTGGGGAGCATTTCAGAAAATCCCCAATCTCCACCTTATCTCGCCGAGAGTGGGACAGGACGGGGAGCTTAGTTCTTCCCTTGAGGTCAACGTTGAGGGCATCAACCGAATCGAGATTCACTTGATCTGTTCGTTGGTAGAAATGAGGTTTACCAGACGTCGAGGCCAAGGGGAATTTGTTCCTGACGCGTCTATCTATCGAGAGGATCTGGGCGATATCTATGCAATGGCAAGCCACATGATACGTGGG
Source organism: Planctomycetota bacterium (assembly GCA_015485455.1). Taxonomy (GTDB): domain Bacteria; phylum Planctomycetota; family DRQF01; genus S139-23. The sequence goes on from WFTN01000214.1 coordinate 445, forward strand.
TCCAAAAGTCGCGCCTGGTTGTGGATTGCGGCCTATGAAGACCCGTTTGCAGTCAGCGAACCAAAAGCCGTCAGTGTGTTCATAGAATTGGAGCTGCGGTCTGATCGGAACTAACTCTGGAAGTGACTCAAGGTGCCATCAACATGGCGATGCCGTTGGAAGACCCTGGAGATGGTGTCACTTCATAGAATTGAATGAAGACGTAGAGCCCGGCTATAGCCGGAAATTGACGGGACACAGCTTGGACGTTCACCGAGCCACTGAAATCGAAGCCAAAATTTCCGCTGTCGATGAGGTTGGCTGGATCGACGGCGATCAGCAATGGGAACCCGAAAGAGAGTAAGAAGTCTGTCGGGGCGTAGCTGACACCGAAGAGTCCTGTGCCGCCAAAAGTTGCGCCCTTACATTGGATGCTACCGGTGAGGGAAAAGGGGTCGTTGTTGTCTGGGGTCCAATCCAATTGGAGTTTTTGGGGCCCTAAGTCGGATTGGTATCTGAGAACAGGAAGCGTCGATGACAAAATGACTTGGGCCTGCCCAGCGTTCGTACCCGTGGTGTCATCAAGGCGAATGCCAACGAATGAATCTGGAAACCCATCACCGTTGATGTCGGGAGATCCGCTCACGGAGAAGCCAAATTGGTTTTGGGCATTGGTCCCATCGACGGACATCAGGAGAGAACTATCGCGACCAGAAATGACCCGGTAACCTCCCGCATTGAGGGCGAGGTTGCTGGCTCCTGGGGCCCCAACGATGACATCATCGAAACCATCGCGATTGAGATCATCGGCGCAATCGACGGCATAGCCAAAAACCTCACTGGGGTTCGCACCATCGACGGTGCTGAGAATGACTCCGGTTGCTCCCGAATAGACGTAAACTCGTCCAGTGTCCGTGCCGCCATGGTCGGCGAATGGGGCACCTGCAGCGATATCGGGTGTACCGTCCCGGTCGAAATCCCCAGCGGAGGACAATCCATATCCCAATTCCGCCTCAAAATCTCCACCGTCAAAGGTGAAAAGGACACCGGCATTCGCCCCGGAGAAAACCCGAACGGAACCGCCGTTATTGGTCAGATTGTCGTCGGCAATGGCACCGACGGCGAAGTCACCTATGTTGTCGTTGTTGATGTCACCTATGCCGGTCACGGTGAAGCCAAATAGATCTTCTGCTGAATCTCTGAACACCGAGAATAATTGAGAGCCATCAAGTCCTGAGTAAATGTGGGCGGCACCAGCATTGCTTCCATTCGTCGGATCTTGGATCGCCCCGACAATCACATCGTCGAATCCATCGCCATTGATGTCGCCGAGGTCCCCAACAGATTGGCCAAAGCGGGTGCCAGACAACCCATCGTTGAGGGCGTACAACTGACTGCCATCGAATCCGGAGTAAACATAGGCGTATCCGATTTGTCCAGACAAGAAGATTGCTGGGGCTCCCACGATGTAGTCCTGAAACCCATCGTTGTTTACGTCACCAGCGGCAGAAACGGCGGTCCCGAATGCACTGCCGGTGACCCCGCTTGAGGATGTGTATACTTCAAGGCCGGTGGCGCCGGAAAAGACACGGGCAACTCCGGTCAAGGACCCCAAGCTGCTGTCAAAGGGAGCGCCGGCAATGTAGTCGACAACACCATCGCCATCTGCATCGCCTATGGCATCAACAGCGGTCCCCAAAAAACTATTGGCGAAACCTCCGTTGAAATTGAAGGCAACTGTCTGTGCGGAAGCCGCTGACATGAGGACTCCAAAGCAAATGAACCTCAAGAGATTCGCTGGGCATAGTTTGAAGATAACTTAGCTCCGGTTGTTGCCTAGGGCGGGCGCTATGCCGCTCTGGCGGCGGCGAGGTCGTGGATGACTCAAGTTAGGATCCCGAAGGTCGACTTCAAAGTAAAGGGTCGCTCATCCTGAGTCAAGAAAATCGAACTCCAACGAAGGTTTGCGGTTCATTGACCCAAACCCAATGACACCTGGACGTGGACTTTTTTTTCTGGATTTCGCCTTGGGTGCTGTTTTGACCGGAGTCGATCACGAAACTGGGGGTCAGTCTGGCCCGATTGATTCATGAGATCGGCCAGGAGATGGTGAACTCTTCGGGCAAGGTGAGCCAAATCATCGCCCCTTGTAGCCCACGACGCTGAGGACATCGATGGCCGTCTGGTAGCGGGAGAACGGGGGCATGACGTAAGCCCCAACGACACTGTCTTTGACGGCGTCTAACATTTCCTTTGCCACCGTGATTCCCATGAGGGCACCGGCGTCTTTCTCAGATGCGCTATGCATCCGTTCCCTGATGTGAGAAGGAATCTGCATTCCTGGAACTTCATTGTGGAGGAAGTCAGCGTTTCTGGCGCTCGCTAAAGGTAGGATGCCAACAAGCACAGGGATGTTGAATGACTTCGTGTCCTTCAGGAATCTTTCCAATATCTCGGGATCATAAACTGGTTGCGTCATGATGAGTTCTGCTCCCGCTCGAATTTTCTGTTCGAGGCGAGATAGCTCTCGATCGTAGTTGAGAGCGCCGGGTTCGGCTCCAGTCGCAGAGAAAAAAGAGGTGGTCTCCTTCATGGCTTTGCCAGAAGGATCGATGCCCCGATTAAATGATTGAATGACGCGGAGCAATTCGATGGAGTCTAGGTCAAACACCGCGGATGCTTTTGGGTAGTCTCCCAACTTTGGAGGATCGCCGGTGATGACGACTAAGTTGCGAATCCCCATGGTGTGAGCTCCGAGGAGATCGGCTTGCAAACCCAGGAAATTGCGGTCCCGGCAGCAAACATGAAGGATGAACTCCATGCTTAGTTCTTGTTGGATCTTCAAGCCTAAAGCCCAATTCGCCATGCGCACCACAGCCCTTGGACCATCGGCGATGTTGACGACATCAACCCCGGCATCCCGGAGAAGTTTCGCGCCAGCCATGGCACGATCCGTATTGAGGCCTGGATGAGGATTGACTTCGACACTGACAGCAAAGTCATCCGGACCTTTGATTTGTTTCTGTGGACCGTTTTCGGCGAATCGCTCTTGCCAAATTCGACTTATCTTGGCGGCGAATCCTGATTTTTCAGCTATGGGAGTCGGAGTCAGTCCGCTTTTTTGAGCCCCACTGGAATTCTTGTGGGAGGAAACAATTTCTATCTTGGATCCTCCCATCATGCGGGCGGCAGAAACAATTGATTTGGCATGAGCGGGACCGGTGCCGCAGCAGCCTCCAACAATTTTCACGCCAGCC
>WFTN01000215.1 GCA_015485455.1 Planctomycetota bacterium
GTAATCGCTATTCGCACCGGCATCACTTTCTTACGTCCAAGTCACTTGGCGTTTCTTATCTCCATGAGCAGACCACTGGCATTGTAAACTTTCGACAAAGCCTCCAGGACCACGAGACTTGACAATACCAAAGCGCGACCCCCTTTGGGGCGAGAAACATAGGTATTGGCCAAACCCACAAAGTTCGTGTCAAAGACAATTCCTAAGAGTGCCCCGTTTCGGTCTACAACAGGGCTTCCTTCACTGTTATCAACGGCATCTATGGTCGAAGAAAGGACCATGGGAGTGTCCAAATCCAATTTGTCCTTCGCCAAAGACCATCGGGGTGGGAGTTTGAATGGGGAAACCCCTCCCATGGCTCTTTGCCTTGCCCACAATCCCCACAAGGAGGTCATGACCGGAACAAGACTGACCCCATTCGCCACGCCCCTCAAGGTGCCAAAGGTAATTCTCGGTCCACCATCAGGTTCAACCATGGGCGCTCCCGAACCATCGGAGTTCCCTGAGCGCGGTTGAGACAAATCGAGAATTCGATGATATTCGCGTTCTAACTCTCTGAGACGGTGGCGCTCGACATCCGAGTTCTTGCCCCAAAGGACATCCCATATCTCGTCTAATTCTCGCACCAATACAATGAGAGGATCATCGGATTCATCGATACTCTGGGGAGCGCCACCCATGAGTCTCACGCAGAAGGCCTGATCGAAAAGCTGTGTCTGGGCGATCGCTTCTGCCGCCCCTTTGCCATGGGCACCCTGCGCGCAGGCAGCAACAAAAGGATCATTTTCTCCCAATTGTTCCTTTGCCAAAGCGACCCGAGCCTGGGCCACAGCCACCTCAAGATTTCGATCCACCTCGCTCGGTTTTCCCAGGTACGTCCGTAGGTCCTTCAAGTGTCCACGTTGATGTGAATCGCCATCCTTTTTGCTCTTGGCATGTTCCAGGCGTGCAAGAGCCAGAAAACTGCGGGCTTTGGCTGCCATACTGCTTTCGAGACGAGAATACATTCGTCGCCTAAAGTTCTCTTTTCTTTCCTCTAACTCACTGCGGAGAGCCTTCACTGTCTCTTCTAAAGATTTCGCATGCTCATCACCCTTCCCAAGAGCCAATCGTTCTCGCCGTCTAAGACGTTCTAAGATCGAAGGCGTAGCCAATGCATGTCGATAACCCTGAACCGCCTTGAGCGTGTTTTTTAATTCTGCCAAACGAGACCTCGACTCACCGTGATCCGGATGGGAATTGCTGAAGGTAGATAAGCAAGAAATCAACCTGCTGACGACGTTCTCAACCATGGGAAGATATTGATTTTTTTCATTCTCCAAGACAGGCCACGCCTTGCCACGCCTGGTCCGCCCAGGAAAACCAGCCACCACATGGACGCTTTGGGCTTTGGGCTCTTGAGTCGAAATGTTGAAGAAATCAGGAGAACTCGCCGGTTTCTCGTCCTTGTAGATCCGAAGAAAAGCGACATCGAAAGACCAACGAGGGAAATTGAAATTATCGTAGTCACCACCGAAATAAGCGATGGCGGTTTCAGGTGCGAACACCAGGCGAAGATCGTGAAACTCTCGAAACCGAAACAGAACAAAACGTTTGCCATTGTCGCGTTTCTCAACTCGGCAAAGCAATCCCGTCCTTGTGCTTTCTGATTCAACGAGAGCACGAATCGCCATGGCGATTGCCCGAGAAGAGCTCTCTGCCCCATCACTCTGAGCGGCCTCCTGGATTTCGCTTGTCACATCGGAAAACGAGTCGAACTGCTCAGCCGTGAGCCCCTTTATCCGCAATTCACGGCTCCTGCGTGAGGCCAGAAATCCATCCCGCAGGATCGATGGGCCGACGAATCCGATCTCGCGTATCCAGGGCTCGATTTGATGCCGAGACAACATGACTAAGCCATCAGCAGAAACAAGCACTCCAGCCCCGCCGCGGTGAGCGATACGAATCGTAGACCGTTCCATGCGATTAAACCAAGATTCATCCACCCTAAATCCGTGTTGTGACAAGAGCTGGGCAATAGGTGGTTCATCAAACCGCCAAAACCCGACTTCTTTCTCGGGTTCTGATGTCTTCGCGGTCAAAATGAGTGCTATCAAGATGGTAGAAATCAGTTTCACGGTCATATCCAGGTCAGAGAACTTCCTTATCTCTTACGCTTCAGCCAGAAAGATCATTCAACAGTTCCCCCATGCGCGGGGGAACCGAAGAATCACATTGTCTTTTTTTGTTCACCGAAGAATCTGCTCAACCCGATTCACGACAATCTGAAAGACGCGTTTATGCTTGGAAATGGGGCCGCGAATACGGATCTTCTTGCCAACCAGATCGTCCAAGTTTGGAAACTTAGAAATGGCATTCTTGGGAATGAATGCCGCAAGAGCGCGTTTGTAGTCTTGATGAAAGTTAATGATGGCCGTGCGCCCACCCTTGGGTCGAAATATCTTGGCAACGGTGCCAACAACCTCAACTTCCTTCAACAGATTGATCTTCAGAGTCTTCAGGTCTGTGGCTTCAATGACCGGCCTCTTGGGGTTCGCGAAAACACGACCCTGGGGCACCTCCGGCCTCAAGACTTTCGAAGGAACCTGGAACTCAACAATCACAGGAAAATGATCGGACACGAAGTCTGTATCACGGATGATCTGAGCGCTCAGTGATTTCATTCCCGGTGTGCTGAGGATGAAATCAATTTGCTCCCCCTTGCCACGGTAGATGAACGTGAAACGCTCCTTCTCTGGAATTGACAAAGTGTGATCGATCATCCCCGCCATGAGGTTAGCCAAGGGAGCTGATTTCTTGTAGTCATTGAAGTCTCCCACCACGACAAGACCAAGATTGCCCACGTCTTTGCTTCGATTCTTGGCGATCCTCGCGATCTCGTCGGCTTCTGCCTTGCGCCATCCATCACTGCGAGCCTTTTTCCCCCGTTTCGACTTCAAATGTACGACCCCCAAATCAAACGTCTCCGTTTTCGACAGCCGAATACGAAACACAGGAAAGTCTCGGGAAAAACGATGCTCTTGCGCAAGAGGTCGTAGGCGATGACTCATGGAACGGACAATGGGCAAACGCGACATGACGCCCACGTCGATCCCACGAAAGTCATTGCCTTCCATCAACTCGATATGAAGAAAGGGCCGTTTCAAATGACGGTTCAACCTTTCCAAAACGGACCGATTCTCTACTTCTTCGACACCCAAGACATCGACGTTCATACGGTCAATGACTTGAGCCATGGCCCGAAGATCCGCCACACTCTTCGGTGCTGTCCTTTCGTCTGGTTTCAGGGGATTGTCGTAATTGTCGAATAGGTTGAGTAAATTCCATGTGCCGACCCGCAGTCGTCCCTGACTGCTTGGTTTGCTCTCAGCTTGAGCCGAAGCGATGAAGCCAGTGAGAGCAATCGCGAGAAATACGGTGCACAAGAATTGACAGATCTTCATGAGAATCCTCTGATAAAACGGGAATGTCGGGGAGATTCTAACGGTATCAGGGTCCTAACGCACGAATCGAATCGCTTCGATGTAGAGATCGCCCCCGGAAATCCGGGTGAAAATCAATTCATTGCGCCCTGGTTTGAGAGTAAGCCCCCGGGGAAAACACTTTGCAGCCCGGGGCAAACGCTGGCTAATAAGGCGAACGAGAGGTTTGCCGTTCAAAGCGACATCCCAAACAGCGGGTTTCTGGCCCCGAGCCCAATGATCCAGGTCTACTCGGTGAGCTTGGCGGTCGAATTCCGGCATTTGCACCACTAAGTGCCCAGATTTCCCCTTGAGGACCACCCCCCCTGTGGGAGCCTCCGCTTTCTCAACATGAAAAGAAAGCGAAACATGGCTTGCCCCAAGTACCTGCTCCGAAATCACAGGATTTCCCAAGGACACATTCTGCTCCACTGCTACCAAAGCTCGAAATGAGATCTCGTTGACCAAACGAGGTGCCAAGTCCATACGTAATTCCTGTCCAATCAAGGAAATCGCTTGGGGAAGCCTCAGAGCAATCACTTGGTCCAAGGAAGCGCCGGTGCCAATAGCGAACTTCCCAATCTCCTTCGATTTCAGAAAAACAGTGAGGAGCCCTCGCACATTCTTGGACTTGCGTCGAATTCCCAAGAGCATGCACGCCGTGTTCCGGGCCACGGGGCATGGCAGCAAAATCTGCGGTTTGGTTAGACGGCGAAATGGAGCGTCACTGGGGTTCGCAGAAAATCCCCGATGAATCCAATCTTGCGCCCCCGGCCAAGCCTGGACTCTCTGAGTTCCTGGGGCCCGTGCCAAACCCAAGCGAAAAACAGCCTCCAAATTATCCCTCTCTGCACCGACTTTTGACAGGACGGCAGTGATTTCTTCCGCTTTGAGGTTGCCGCGAATCTGCTGCAAGTGCGCTTTGACAACGTCCGGATCTCCTTCTGCCTCAAATGCCCGAAGGCGTCTCCTCAGCAACCACGGCCAAGTAGAATTCTGGGACCAAGCAATGGCAGACAACCTCTGGGATTTGTTTGGGTGAGAAAAAAGAGCTCCCAAGAAACGGATGAATTCGGGACAAGAACAAAGATCGAACTCGACTCGGTTTGAGTCCCCAACTTGGGAAGGACTCAAGAACGAACTCAGAACACCTGGCCGCCAGAACTCTCTCATGAGAGCTTCCATTTCTTTTGGACTCGCCTTCTTGAGGCAAGACCTGAGAGCGCCACGACGAGAAGAGATTGGAGCCGTTCTATCAGCGACAACTTTGACATCATCGAGGGTACCCTGGGCCCAACAAGGTAGGCACAGCGCTGCCGTCATAAGAACAGACTGCAAATGTTGGCGAGAAAGTAAGTTCATAGAGAGATTCTACTCCAAACAGCTTTGGAGGTGGGGTCAATTCTCACGGGGAGGAAAAACACAAGACGGATTTTGTTCGGGAATTCTCCTTCGTTTCCAGGTCCCCGGAACTCTGATACGATGGAAACTGACCGCAAGACCTAAGAATTTGATCGATCAGTGGAGTTTTTGGCTTATGCAAGCATTTCTTGGCCCCAATCGGAGAAATCGCTGGCTATCTGTGATTGTGGCATTGGTGTGGATCGGTTTCTGTTGGTCCATCTTGTCGCCAATTGGGCACGGCGAAAGTGGAACACATTCCCCAGACTCGGACCAGGGACCTTGGCCGATGGCGGTCTTGGGGCTCATCATGGTGGGGACATACATAGCTATCGCCTTTGAACTCTTGCACAAGAGTTTGGCTGCCATGGCGGGAGCCTGTTTGGCGGTAATCGCAGCGGTGATTTTTGGCCTCTATGGCGAAGAAGGCTACGAACAAGTTCATACCACAATTGGCCACGACTTAGGGGTTCTGGGTGTGCTCTTAGGCACTTCCATCTTGGTTGAAATCGCTGGGCACAGCGGCCTGTTTCACTTCATCTCGGTCAAGATCGTCAAGAAAACGGAAGGAGAATCTAAGCGGCTCTTTGCTTGGATGGCCATTCTCACCGTGGTTTTCTGCACCTTTCTCACCATTGCCCCCGGCACCCTCATTATGGTCACTTTGGCCTTGGCGGTAACACGTGAGCTCAAACTTGATCCCAAGCCCTACATCATCATGATTGCTTTGGTGGCAAACTCCGGCGCTCTCATGACTTTTGCTTCTGGCATCTGCACCATGATGATCGGCAGCAAAGCTAACTTGGCCTACCTTGACTTCTTTCGCGTGACCACACCCATCGCTATCATCACGGCCTTTGTAGCTTTTCTTGTGGTCCGAACCGTTTACAAAAGCAGTCTCATTGATACGAGTGCCCCCAAGGAACGCCGGGAGAAGGTGGACGCCTTCGACGAATGGGCCTTGGTTCATGACCGTCGTATCTTCTGGCGTAGCGCCGTGATTTTGCTGCTGACAACGATCGGTTTTGCCACCGCCCAAACCATGCACATCGGGCTCGATTTGGTGGCCATGACGGGAGGAGTTGCTGCTCTCCTCTTCTCTGGCTTCGACACCGAGAAAGCCATCAAGAAAGTGAAGTGGCCTCTGGTAGTCTTCTTCATCGGCCTGTTTGTCATTATTGGCGCGGTTCAAGAAAGTGGTCTCTTGGTGAAGCTTGCTGGAGGCATTGAAGCTTTGTCCGGGGGCAGCGGGACGGCGATGATGCTAATCATGGCGGTCTTTGTCTTGGTGCTATCAGGCATCGTTGACAATATTCCAGTGGCAGCAACGCTCATCCCCATCACCATAGCCATGGGGCAAAATGGAGCAGATGTAACCCCTCTGTGGTGGACCTTGGTCATCTGTTCTAACTTAGGCGGCAATTCCACACCTGTAGGCAGCGTATCCAGCGTAATTGCCCTTCACGCCTTAGAACAGGACCGAAGCATCAAGATCGGCTGGGGTGAATTCCTCAAGATAGGCGGACTCACACTATTCTGCCAAGGGGTCGTCGCATTGACCTACCTCTTTACCTTCCTTAAGTTGGATTTATTCCCTCGAGGTTAATATGGAACAAGAGAACAAAGACGTTGAAGAAAGCATGGGGCTATTTGAGGCTGCTTTCCAAGCTCGCCATGTGGAACTGAGTATACCCACCATCAACTCGATTGTGGTCCTTCATGACGATTCCGATCAAGAAGAAACCACCATGAACTTGGCAAAAGCCGCCGTCAGGAAATTTCAAGGAACACTCAAAGAAATCCCTGCCCCGGTCTTGGGAATGGACGCATCTGAAAAAGTAGTCGTCTTCCAGGAAGCGCTGCCTGATGCAGACTTAGTCGTAGTGCCAGCACCCTTTGGGGAAGATCTTGGATCGTTGAGCACAGAAAGCCTTAGCTCTGTCATTGACCTTTTCTTGTGTGAGACACCCAAACCTCTTCTCATTGTCAGACATCCTCTGGAATCCTATGACACAGTCCTTTCCAATCCCGTAGTCTTGTTAGACTGGCAGGAGAGGTTTCAAGGGATTGCCGCTTCTTACGGCTGTTGTTTCGCCGGCAACGACGGAAGCTTAGACCTTGTCGCCGCCATCGCCCCTTCGACGATGGACGAAATCACCGCTCTCATCGGCGAAAACGAAGATGACATGATAGCTTTCCGCAATCTGATTCAGCGGGCTGAAACCCGACTCAATGGTGGTATCGTAGCCGCAGTCCAAAAAATGGAATCTCAAAATGGCTTTCAAAGCCAATTTTCAGTACACCATGGACAGCGTCCAGCAAGTATGTGCGCCAGCAGAGCCACCGAAGCAAACGGCATCGCTGTCTGTGCCTACTTGCCCGATTCACAATCAACCTCCCTGGGCCGGATGAGAGATCTCATTCTTAAGTCAAAACAACCTGTACTTTGCTTACCGATATAACCATGACAAAAGACCAAGAACCTGATCTTCCTGAAGAAGAATTCAACCAACGTTTTCTCGCCGTCCTTGCCCCTCACAATCCGGCTCGCCCTGAACTCATGGCCCGCCATGCTTGGTTGGTTCGTGAGAAGAACAAGGTCATGAACTTGACGCGCATAACCTCGCCGGAAGAAATGGCCACAAGGCACGTCTTGGATTCCTTGGCGGCAATTCCCATCCTGGCAGGAACCGACGACGTCACCGTGTCGCGAGTCTTGGACTTAGGAACGGGACCGGGATTCCCTGGTCTACCTTTAGCCTGCGCCCTTCCCGAATTATCCGTCACACTCCTGGACGGGACGAGAAAGAAAATTGAATTCCTCAACGACGTCGTCGGAGACTTGGGAATCACCGATCAAGTCAGCCGGGTTTGGTCCCGGTTTGAGGAACATATTCGCCCTGAGCGCAAAGAATACGACATTGTCTTGGCCCGAGCCGTAGGCCCACTGTCCCGCATCTTGCAATGGACAACCAATAATTGGTTCGGTCCATTGTTGCTGTGGAAGGGTCCTAAGTTCGAAGAGGAACTTGACGATTGCCATCGCGTGCTCAAGAAACGCAAGATGGATGTGGTCTTGGATATCGCCTATGACCTTCCAGGAGATGAAGCAGAGCGGCGCTTGGTCATGATCGACTGGATATAGGTTGTCCCGGTCTTAAGGCGTGAGGAGGCTCTCGAAGAAACTGGCATGTCCTTGGGCAGACTGAGACCAAGAGAATTGCCTGGCGTGTCGTCGCCGTTCCTGAGCAAGCGTAAGAGTAGACTCTATGGCCCACGTTTCTCGAATTGCACGGACAAGGTCTAAGGCAGAGTTCCCGTCATAAGTGATCACAAAATCCCTGCCCACTTCCTTGCTCACAATTGGGTCGGCGGCGACCACGGGTTTTCCCATGGCCAATCCCTCCAACAAAGAAAGACCAAAGCCCTCGATCAGAGAAGGGCAAAGAACACAACGGGCACCAGCTATTTCCCTTTGCTTGTCCAAGTCGTTGAGAGGCCCCAAGAATTTGATTCTGGTGTCCCTGGGGCGCGATCCTCGGGTGGCGCCAATCCAGTGAACTTCTGTCTTGGGATCCGTCTCCAAAAGAATCTTGAGAGCTCCTTCGACAACCTCAGGTCTGCGGCGGGGCCGAACAGTGCCAATCACAACAATCTTAGAAGTGGCTGAATCAAACCCAGCCAATGGCAAGTCGAACAATTCTTCCTCAACTCCATGAGGGATCGTTATCGAAGCCGCCTTCATTTCAGGCAATTGCTTCTTGTATGCATTTGCAGTTCCTTCGCTAGGAAATAGAGTCGGCACATCAAAGCGACGCCACGATCGATTCCCCATCCTTTGCCGCCAACCTGGAGGCTCTAAGGAATCAATGTGCGCGTCCGGAAGATCATGAACTGTGCGACAACTCAGGTATTCGGCTGACGTAGGGACATGAGCCACTGGAGAAACAAGGATTTCCGCTCCACAGGCTTTTGCCATCTTACCTAAACACAATCGACGCCAAGCTGACCGGGGCCAAAGTGATTCTGCAACTTGAACATCCCAAACGCTACTGCTGACCTCTAACCCTTGAGATGGTCTCTTACGCCAGAGAGCGACAAGATGCCAATCCGAAAGAAACTCAGGCAAATTCTCGAGCAAAGCCACAGCGTACCGTTCCACGCCGGTGAAGGGCTGGTTTTCCAAGACACTGAAATCATATGCCAGGGTTTTTCTACCCATGAAGTTTCACTTTGTCCTTTTCGGCAACGTTTCGCGCCATTGGCCAAGGGCAGAATAGCTGCAAAATCGATTCCCGTCCAACCTTGCAGCTCTGAGGCACTTCTGACCAAGAGCTAAGCGACCCCACTTTTCTCCTCCACAATTCAAAAAAATTCCTTTTCAGCTTCCGCTCTGTCTCTCCCAAGGGATTACCCATTGAGCGTCGATTGGGACGCCACCAAGAAACCCATTTGAGGATTGAATCATGATCAAGAGGATATTCGGCTCGTTTGTTCTATGTTTAGCCCTTGTCGTCGCTTCACAAGGGCAAGTTGCTCATGTCTTGCAGATCGGCGGACCAGGAAGCGCCCAAGACGTCTACCTGCCATCGGCAGCCTATCCAGGAGGGGGCGGAACTCTCTTCACTGTCGAACCTCTTCCCAACTCAGGAATTCTAACCCCTGGCATCTTCAGCGGCGGCATGACTATCAACCAAACCAATGGAATAGTCATTGCCACAGACGGCTTTATCGTCACTTTTGACTACAATCCGATCTATGGCCCATTCACACCAGCCCCTCCTTTGCCACTTCCCGGACCAGCCCCTTTGCTGCTGAGCGGTGGCCCAATCCAGGGAATGGCCCTCGATGCCGCTGGAGGAATTTTGTGGATGACCGACGGCGTCAGTATCGGTGGATTCACGCCAGCTCCCCCATTTACACCCCTGACGATTCCTTTGCCCATCTCACCCATCATTCCAGGAACCAACCAACTCGTCGGATTAGACTTCGAAGCGAGTAGTGGAACTCTTTGGGGCTGTGGCGCCAATGGAAACATCTATCATTTCACCACCTTGGCAGCACCCATCGGTCTCCAGCCCGTCTCAACAGTCCCCTTGCCTGGATTTACGCCTGGTTTAGGTGGACTCTGCGTCAATCGCACCAATGGTACCCCATCCACCGGGGCGCCATTTTGTTCAACGCAAATCCCTGGCTACCACATCTGCGTCACAGATGGCCGTTTCATCTATGACGCACTCATTGTGACGAACCCTCCAATTCCCGTTCCTCTGTCAACAGCATCGCCAGCAAGGGGATTGGCCATGAGTTGCGACTTCCAGATCATGCCCGGTGCTGTCCTTTGTCCATCAACTTTCACCGTCCCAGGAATTGGTTTGTCGAAGGCAGCCCACAATGGAGTCGGAGGCGGCAATGCATTTCGTCTCATCGGTGGTCCCCCTTCTACGCTCTCTCTTTTACTCTACGACTATTGCCCAATCCCCGGGGGACTCTTCATCCCCGCTTCCGGTGAAACTCTTTGGATCAATCCCTTGAGTGCCACATTTGGATTCGGCAGCTTCATTAGCGACGGAGCCGGTAACGTCACCGTGCCCATCGACTTTTCCTTTGGCCTAACCGGCATCCAATTCAGTATGCAATGGGCCATCCAAGATTCTCTGGCACCTCTCGGCTATTGCCTCAGCGATGGCATGTGCTGGACGATCGGTACCAAGTAAACTCTAAGAACTTGATTGAGCGAAAGCCCCATGACCCAGTCATGGGGCTTTTCCCATAGAAGCGCCGCGTCTGAAGAATGCAGACTACTCGGGCTTGTGCTGGTGACAAACACGGTCGGCTCTTGCCGCTGCTGCCACGGCATTTGCCACGCGGACAGCAACCGATCGATCAAAAGGCGAAGGCAAAATCATCTCCGCTGTGGGCTCACCGACGCAGGAAGTGATAGCTTGAATTGCAGCGAACTTCATTCCAGGAGTGAATTTTCTGGCCCGAGACTCCAAGGCTCCCCGAAATAGGCCAGGGAATGCCAAGACGTTATTCACTTGATTAGGGAAGTCACTTCGTCCAGTCCCCACCACAACAGCACCTCCAGCGCGGGCTTCATCAGGCATGATCTCAGGGACCGGATTCGCCATGGCAAAAACAATTGGTTGGTGGCCCATGGACTCAATGTCCTTTGCTTGCAAAAGGCCTCCTTTTGAGACTCCGATAAACACATGAGCACCAACAAGGACATCCCGAAGAGATCCTCGTTCACCTGCAGTATTGGTCAATTCAGCAATCTCTTCCTTGACGCCAGTATTGTGATCGCGTCCAGGGTAAATCACGCCCTTCGAATCACAAACACGCAACTTGCCTACAGGAATGCAATGGGGATCTTGGCCCGTGCACGTCAAGAGCCGACAGATCGCGCGGCCCGCGGCGCCCGCACCATTGATCACAACATTCAGTTGGCCAAGAGTCCTCTTGGTCAATCGAGCGGCATTCATGACCGCAGCCAACAGGACAATCGCCGTGCCATGTTGATCATCATGCAGTACGGGAATGCCGATGTCTTGGAGAGCGTCCTCGATCTCAAAACAACGTGGCCCGGAAATGTCCTCCAAGTTGATCCCCCCATAGGTAGGCGATATGGCCTTTACAATATCAATAATCTTTTGCGGGTCTCTTTCATCCAAAACAACAGGCACAGCATCAATCCCGGCGAACTCGCGAAAGAGGGCGGCTTTCCCTTCCATCACCGGGAGAGACCCCATGGGGCCAATATCTCCCAAACCAAGGACTGCGGAACCATCTGAAACAACAGCCACGGTCCGCCCTTTCCAGGTCAAGTCCCATGCGGCTCCAGGATGTGCAGCAATTTCTTCGCAGGGACGAGCTACACCCGGAGTGTAAGCCAAACTCAAGTCATCTTGAGACTCCAACCTCATGCGAGAGTGAATCTCAATCTTCCCTCTTGTCTCCCGGTGCCTTGCTAGAGAACGGTCGTAAATGTCCATGTTTTCCTCCACCCTTAAACCTTATTTCCAAGCCAAAATTTCGTCGATCGTCGTGGTCGAGATCGCATGATAAAGTGGACGGGCTTCACCATAGATGTCTCGGGCCAATTGACGCATAGAGTTCCTCTTATTCATTTCAGTATAGAGGGGCCTGAGAAACTTACGCCGACCTTGACTGGTGAGAAACTCTCGCATGCGCGGCCAAGCTGGAGCATAGTTGGACTCAATCGCAAGCAAGAGCCAAGCGCAAGTGATTTCAGAATTGTGCTTAGTGGACAGTGAAAATGCAGCATCCATCTGTGCCATCCGCTCGTGGTTTACATGGCCGGCTTGAGATCCCAAGAAATGCAACCATTCTTGAGTAGTCCAATTCTTCACTGGGAATGACTGCAAGGATACTTCTCCCTCTCGCCATTTCTTCACCAAGGCATCGATCCCTTCGAAAGCCGAACAACTGGGGATGGGTGCGTTGTCCGGAAGCCCCGATCCTTCTATCCACAATTCCGGGTCAATGGTTCGCCGCCAAGATTCTGGACCTTGGTTCAACGCTCTGTCTAGGTACAAACGAAAGTCCTCCGTTGTGCGGCTCTTGAAAGCGTTCTCATCAAACCAACGCCTCAAGAAGACATCAAACTTCTTCCTACCCATGGTGGTTTCAAGCAACCGCAAGAAAGCAGCCCCCTTGTCGTAAGGAACTCCTGTAAAGCCATCATCTGGATCCCGGCCCTCAAGGTCCACATGAAGAATGTGATCTCTGGGGTTCATTTCGGCCATCTCATGGTGAAGATCCTCCATCGAAAGCATGATCTCCATGTTAGAACGCTCTTTGCCGTACAAAGCCTCAACCACCCGTTGTTCCACGTACACCGTGAATCCCTCGTTGAGCCAAAAATCTCGCCACGTGGCATTGGTGACCAGATTCCCCGACCATGAATGGGCCAATTCATGAGCGATCAGGGAAGTCAAGGAACGATCC
>WFTN01000216.1 GCA_015485455.1 Planctomycetota bacterium
ACTCTTGACAATGATGTCTTGAGAACCTTCGGGGGTTTGGGGCTGTGTCAATTGAAGGTCGAAAGTGGTCTTGCCGCAATTGTAGGATTTCTCTCCCAGGGGGCCACCGGTCAACTTGAGAGCATCGACTAAAACCTTGAGATCAATAGGGTTTCGAGTCATGTCACCAGGAATAAGCCCACCAACCTGGACTTTGCCACCCAAATCTGGGATGCCTTCGAAGTAAGTTGACCAAATGGACAAATCTGTGTTTGCGTCCAAACGCATGCCACGACTGGGTTGATCTCCCATGGCATAGTCACCGCTGAGAGAGAATTTCCCACCAGGGACAGCAACTTCACATTGGCTCAAAGTCAGTAGGTCCCCCGCCATCTTGACATTCACCACCCCTGTGCCGCATGGAACTGCCTTCTTTTGATTGGGCATTCCGACAATCTCAACGTCGCTGAGATTGATGAGAGCTTCGACGACCGGGGGCTGCCCCTCAGCCATGAGGACAGTGTTGTCAATCGTTCCCGAAGTCGAAGCCACGCCGCCAGCAGAGGTTTTTGCCACGAGGCCTTGCCACTGTGTCTTACCGCTTACCCGAGTAGCACCTTGAGGGCCGTAGTTCAGGTTATAGTGGGTGTTCACTGTGCCGGAAAGACCACTCAGGTATTGACCCAGATGTGGTTGGTAATCGAAGAGTTGCAGATCGCTCCAGGACAAAGTTCCTGTGGCTGTTATTTTGTCATTGGGAAGCAAGCGATCGCCATCAAACAACTGGCACTTTAGGTCACAGTCAAGACCAGATGGTCCCGTGACTTTTACCTTCAGGTCAGCACCTCGAGAAGCCTCCAAAGAAACGTTCATTCCTGGGAAATCGAGGGCTCGATCCAATTTGATGTCCGAATAGACGATACGAAGGTTGTTGACGCGAGCTCTGACCAAGAAATCTGGAATCTCAGTAGATTCGGATCCGGTCTTCTCTCCCTTCTTCTTCGGCCCCTTGGCAATGTCTTGCCAATCGACCCCTGTTTCGTTTCGTTTGATTCTCACAGTCACATTTTCTGCGACGATGTCCTCAACGATAAAGCGGGACGCCAAGATATCACTCAAACTTGGGGCGGTCGTCACCTTGCCAACGGACAAGCAAGGCTCCGATTCTCCCGGCCGGGTCATCGTAAATCCTTCGATTTGGCTGCCGCTCATCCACCCGAAAGAAAAATCCTCCATGGTGACTTTGGCATCGAGACTCTCCTCCATGGCTTCAACGATCTTTCCTTGGATAAAACCAGAGAAAAGTGTGGGAGCCAGGGCCACGAGAACGGCGACGAGAAGAATGAGAAGCAAGACAGCCCGCATGATGCGGCCGAGTGCTGATTTCTTGGGTTTATCTGTGGTCATAGCAAGTATTTCCAAAGTTTGATGACGGGACTCTATACTAAGAAAACTGGCCGAAATTGCGGGGTATTTTCTCAAGCTTTAAGGCATCTTGGCCAAAGGCTTTAGAACGGTAGAGTGAGAGGGCGCCTCCCCCCAGGCCTTATTCGGGGACAAATAGTATAAAGGCGCGAGAAATTGCGAATCGTATCCATGCCTCCAAGGTACGTGAACCATAGCGAAACGAGAGATAAGAGAGAGCTTTTTGACTCATGGCAGACCAGGACAGCAAAATCGGCGAAAATAGCTCAAATGAAGATGGGGATAGGGTGAATTCCTCGATTCAAGCAGATCAAACAAGTGACTTAGAGGAAAATAGGGAAGAAACCACCCCAGAATTGCCCCCTACCACTGTTGAGCTCCATTTGGATTACGACCGTTTGGTCAATTTCGCCATGCAACAAAACGATGTTCCGGTGGTGAAGCGCCTCAACTTGGTCAACTCTTCAGAGGCCTTGGACGATGTCACGATCGCCATTCAATTGGGTAGCGGCCTCTCAGAAGAACTTCACATTCGCCTGGATCGAATCGCCCCAGAAGAAGAAATCAACCTCGAGCACATCAGTTTGCCTCTCAACGTCGATCGTCTGAAAGAGCAATCCGAACGTCAAGAAACCGAATTAGAAGTAACTGTTTCGGCTCGTGGCAAGAGCCCTTCCGTGAAGGGATTCCCCGTTGAAGTCTTGGCATTTAATGAATGGCCCGGTCTTAGCACTCTCCCGGAAGTCTTAGCAGCCTTTGTTCTTCCGAACAGCCGAGGGGTCAATGCACTCATCGGAAAGACCGTCCGCACTCACGAAGAGCGTCAGTCCATTCCGATCTTGGATGGCTACCAAAGCGGTGACCCCAACGGCGTGATCGAACAGATTCGATCCATTTATGAAACTCTGGCCCGAGAAGATTTGGGTTATGTGGGCGTGCCAGCCAGCTTTGAAGATGACGGCCAAAAGGTCCGTTTTCCGGACGTGATTCTCCAAGACAAAGTTGGCAATTGCCTGGACCTTTCCCTCCTCGCTGCCAGTGTCATGGAACAATGCGGCCTCAACCCCATTATCGTCTTGACCAAAGGTCATGCCTTTTGTGGAGCTTGGGTCAGCGATCACTGTTTCCCAGAACCAACAATCGATGACGTGACTTCTTTGCGCAAGCGAATCGACGTTGAAGACATTGTTGTCTTCGAGTCCACCTTACTGGCCAATCGACCTTTAGTTCCCTTTCATGTTGCCAGAAGTGATGGCAGGAAACACCTGGACAACGGAGACGACTTTTGCGCTGTCATTGACATCCGCAGAGCCCGCAAGCTCAAGATTCGCCCACTACCCCAAGCCTCGCAAGAATTCGAAAGCGAGGGAGAATATTTCGGCGTCACCACAACAAGGATATCTCCTGAAGACTTGGCCACCCTGGGAGCTGAAGTCGAAGATGCCACCACCATCGTGCCCCTTCAGGCAATCGAAGCCCCAACTGTCGAACAACAAGCGCCTGAGGAAGACAGCCGCATTCGTCGATGGCAAAGAAAACTCTTGGACTTGTCCCTCCGCAACCGTCTTCTCAATTTCCGCCCAACCAAGAAGAATATTCCTCTCTTAATTCCCGACTTGGGAGGGTTCGAAGATGCCGTGGAAGGTGGCGTCTCCTTCACCCTCCGCGGGCGCCCTGGCGAGCAAATAGCCAATTCACCCCGCGACATGACTATTCAGAAAGATCGCCTTCATGAAGACAGTAAAGTATCGATTCTGGCTGAAGACCTGAACAACCGCATCGTCCATGTTGACACCGACGAAAAAAATCTCGACGGCAAATTGCTGGATCTGTATCGAGCCAGCCGTAACGAGTTGGAAGAGACGGGCTCCAACACGCTCTTCTTGGCTTTGGGATTCTTGTCCTGGAAAGAAAACGAAAGCAGCAACCTGGAACGATTGGCACCCATTATTCTCTTGCCCATGCACTTGACGCGCAAGAGCATCCGCGAGGGATTCCGCCTTCAGCGAGGCGACGAGGATGCGCGCATCAATACCACCTTATTGGAGAAGTTGAAGCAAGACTTCGGCTTGGATACCGATCACCTGAAGACGCTCCCCGAAGATGAAAACGGCGTCGACATCGACCTTGCTCTGAAGAACTTCAGAAAGGTCATCATGGATGTGCCACGCTGGGACGTGGTCAACAACTGTGCCCTGGGGTTATTCTCCTTTAATAAGTTTCTCATGTGGGCAGACTTGGAGAGCCATCAAGATTCTCTTCTCAATAGCAAAGTCGTACGTCATTTGGTCGAAACCCCAGGCTCGGCATTCGAGGGTAACGTTGTTTACCCTCAAGCTTCTGAACTAGACAAGATCCTGCCTGCTGGCGAAAATCTTTGCCCCATGGACGCTGACTCATCCCAGCTGAGCGCCGTTATAGCGGCGGCCCAAGGTCATACCTTCGTACTGCAAGGCCCCCCAGGAACGGGAAAGTCTCAAACGATCACCAACCTCATTGCTCATTGCCTATCGAGGGGAAAACGTGTCCTTTTCGTGGCAGAGAAAATGGCTGCCCTCAACGTGGTTCACGATCGCTTAAGCAAGATCGGCCTGGCGTCCAGTTGTTTAGAGCTCCACTCTAAGAAAACCAGCAAACGCCATGTCTTAGATCAACTTCAGACAGCAATGACCGCCACAGCCCACAAAAGTACAGGAGAATGGGAAGAGTTAGCAGAAGAACTCACGGACCGTAGAAAAGACCTCAACGACTATGTCCAAGAGATTCATTCTCGAAGACCCCCGGGCCTCAGCATCTTTCAAGCCACCTCAAGACTAGCCAACATGGGCGACTTGCCACGCGTCCAATTGAATCTCGCCCACGTTCATGAAATCCACCGGAGCGAAGTCGATGAATTAGGAGAGTTAGCCGGTTCATTAGGAACAGCTGCCAAGATGGTCGCCCCCGTGAATGACCATTTGTTGCATTCGATTCAAGTCAGCGATTGGAGCCCCAAGCTAGCCGACCATATTGACCAAGCCGTTCGAGCCGCACAAAAGTCAAAAAAGGATCTTAGCCGAAGTCGCATTGCCATTGGCGAAGAGCTCGGATTACCAGAGAACGTCGAAACAGACTCCCGTGGCCAGCTTGACGGCTTGAGGCGTCTTTTCGCCTTGCTCTTAGAAAACCCTGGCAGTAGCCGCGATCTACTGACCGAACCTGGATGGGAAGGAATCAAAGAGAGTCTAAAACCTTCATTGGATCGAGGTCGCCAACTGGCCGATCTCCGAATGGAATTGGAGAGACGATACTTAGATGAGCTTCTGGCCACAGATGTCACGTCATGGCTCACTTCTTTGCAGAAGGCCCGTTCCTCATTCCCACCCCTCTCCTGGATTCGAGTCTTCCTCACCAAAAGAGCACTCAAACCCTTCGTAAGAGGTTCTCTGGCGGACACGGACACCCTGGTCCTCGACTTAGGACGCATCCAAAAACTAAGAGAAGAAGAACGCCAGCTGGCAGAGATTTGCGACCAAGAAAAGCGATTCTTCGGTCATCATTGGCGAGGGGCCAGGAGCGACTGGCAGAAACTACAAGAGATCATTGCCTGGGCCGAATCCTTCCGTCAGGAATTAGCTCAACTCAGCCACAACGCTGACTGGGTCGCTGGCGGTTTTCGTGAACGGGCAATCAGACTTGCAGTTGAAGACAGTGACCAACTTATTGGTCCATCTTCTCTGCGTCAAGACATGGACACCTTCTTGAACGATCTCCTCCAATTAGATCATCGCTTGGAGGCCCTCGATAACATTGTCCATTTCGACAAACTTGCGGCCTTTGGGTCAGAAAACGACGAGGGATATTTCGACCGTCTGGGGAAAACTCTCGACAACCTCCTCGACGGCAGAAGAGATCTGCGAGATTGGTGCCATTGGTCACACTTGATGGCAAGAGCTCAAGAGAAAGGCTTAGAAGAACTAGGGAAAAGTTTGGGCGATGGTTCATTGGCAGGAGAAAATGCTCTCAAGGTCTTCAAGAAAAGCCTCTTGGAAGACTGGCTCAATCAGCAATTGGAGGACTCCCTCCTCTTGCGACGCTTCAACAGTTTAGAGCATGAGCGTAAGATCGCAGCATTTGCTGCCTTGGACCAAAAGATGATCTCCCTTAGTTCAGAGGTGATCAAGTCACGCATCAATGCCAACCTTCCAGGTTTCTCGAAAGAGGCATCGGCCAAGTCAGAAGTTGGTATTCTCCAGCGGCAGCTCAAACTCAAGCGCCGCCATATGCCGATTCGTCGGTTGTTTGAATCCCTACCGGACCTACTCCCTCGCCTAAAGCCCTGTCTCCTCATGAGCCCCTTAAGCGTCGCCCAATACTTGAGCACCGACTACCCTCGCGCTGACATCGTAGTCTTCGATGAAGCCTCGCAAATCCCGGTATGGGACGCAATCGGCGCCCTGGCCCGGGGGGAATCCGCCGTCATTGTGGGCGACTCGAAACAACTTCCCCCGACCAGTTTCTTTCGCACCCAAGATGACGAAGACGATGACCCAGATAGCGACATGGTAGAAGAAGTTGAGAGCATCTTAGACGAATGCGAGGCCGGAGGATTCACCTCCCTCAACCTCTCTTGGCACTACCGATCTCGACACGAAGACCTCATCTCCTTTAGCAACCATCACTACTACAATAACCGTCTCATGACTTTCCCTTCCCCGGGAGATACGAATAACCACATGGGCGTCCACTTCGTCCAAGTTGAAGACGCCCACTACGACCGAGCGAAGACCAGAACTAACAAAAATGAAGCCAAAGCTGTTGTCAGCGATGTTCTTCGCCGCCTGACCGATCCTCAGTTGAGCCAGGACACCATCGGCATCGTCGCTTTCAGTCAAGCACAACAAAACTGCATTGAAGACTACTTGGATGAAGCCCGCAGAGAGCACCCAGAAATCGAGTCTTTCTTCGGCGAAGATGTCGCCGAAGCCGTTTTCGTTAAGAACTTAGAAAATGTCCAAGGTGACGAAAGAGACATCATCCTGTTCTCAATCTGCTACGGTCCTGATGCCGACGGTCGCGTGTCCATGAACTTTGGGCCACTGAATCGGGAAGGGGGAGAACGTCGTCTCAATGTCGCGATCACCAGGGCAAGAAAAGAACTGCGAGTTTTCTCTACCTTACGCCACGAACAAATTGATCTCTCGCGAAGTCGGGCCTTAGGCGTGGCGCACCTGAAGTCATTCTTGGAATACGCCGACCGTGGTCACGTCGCCCTGCCTTCGAATTTGGGCCAACGTGGTTTGCGGGAAGCCGAATCTCCACTCAACGAAGCCATTGCCAAACGCCTGCGGGAACGAGGTTACAAGGTATCCTTACATGTCGGTTCTTCCTCCCAGCCCATCGACTTGGCCATTCATGATCCAGACAATGCCGATACCTTCATCTTGGGGATTGAATGCGACGGCAGCAACTATAGCGACTCCGCCAATGCCCGGGATCGCGACCGTATTCGCCCCAATGTTCTGAAAGGGCTGGGGTGGGAGCTTTGCCGAGTATGGAGCGGTGACTGGTTGCAGGATCCAGAGCGCGTCTTAGAAGCGATCGAAGCCAAACTCGTCGAGAAGAGTGATTCTCCCCCGCCACTTACGGAAGAGCAAGAACTTGCGAACGAATTGGAAGCGGAAGAGAACAGCGCCTCAATAACAGACGATGAGGAAGGAGAGCATCTCAAGCTCAAATTGGTGGAGGCCGTGGAGATATATCGGCCAACAGTGATCCCCAAGAGCAACCTGGGCGCTGAAGCTCTCTACGACGAAAATCAAGAAGACGCGGTGCGGCAAGTCATCACTTCAATTCTTGTGCAAGAGTCGCCTGTGTCACTGAATCTCGTGTGTCGACGGTTGATGACAACCTTGGGTATTGACCGACTCACCAGCCGTGTGCGCAACCGTGTCACAACTTTAATCGCCGAACTGCCGGAGGGAGAAAAACCTAAGATCTTTGACGGCGTCTATTTCTTAGGTGATGATGAACCCAGCAACTACCGGAAATTTCGCACTGCGGCCTTGGGTGAGATCCCACGGCAAGCCGATGACATTCATCCCATAGAAATTGCCAACGCCTGCAAACGGGTCATGGAAGAACAGATCGCCCTTCCCCTCACTGACCTACCAAAAGAAACCGCGAGAATGTTAGGCTTTCCACGTTTGGGCTCAAAGGTGAAAGCCGCCATGGACAAGGGCATCGAAGAAATCTTGACCAAGGGCTGGGGAATCCTCGACGACGGACAAGTTCGCCTGCCCCGACAAACTCCAAAACAGGACGAGGTGTAAGAATGCCCCAAAACCTGCCAACAGTTCTCTTGGTCGGGCCTCCAGCATTTCAAGAGCGTGTCCTGCCTCACATGGCACCCAAAGCCGAGGCCCCAATCACCCTCAAACAGTGCCAGTCCCTGAGTGACTTAGATCTCATGGGAGTCGACCTCGTTATCTTTCGGCTCTCTGCTGATCGACCGGATGACTTGGCTGGCATGCTCCAGTTCCTGTCCCAAGTCGACCGTCCTGATGCCATCGCCGTGGTAGATTCGTCAACGGAAGACTTAGGTATTGGAGCCGTGGCCCGTGGCGCCATTGACTTCATCCATGACGACCCTGACGATCTGGCGCTGATACCCGAACTGGCCAAAGAGACGCTTCGCCTTAAATCTCGGGGCAAACCCAACATAGACGAACTCCTCAAGTCTTTCGCCTCTGATGAAACATTTCAGACGGTCTGTCATCCCATCCTGAGATTGCAAGACATGACCACTTTTGGCTGGGAGTTCCTCAGTCGCGGGCCCAAAGGCCCCCTTTACCAACCGAGTCGTTTCTTTCGTTGGGGTAAAGAAAAGGATCGCCTTGTAGAATTCGACTTAGCTTGTCTGGATGCTGCCTTGGAAGCGGCTCAGCACAGTTCTTGCTGTGGGTGTTTGCATTTCAACCTTTTTCCAGAAACTTGGGCAACAAAGGAAGTTCGACCACGCTTAGATCGCATGGCTGAACTTTTTCCTGACCATTGCTGCCTTGAACTCAGCGAAACCAATTTGTCGGCAGCAAACCGGAATTCACCCAGGAAAGAAGGCACTTGAAGAAAATAGGGATTAACTTGGCCATCGACGACATCGGATTTCAGGCCCGAGGTTTTGGATTAGTGAGGGATCTCCAGCCAGAAGTGCTTAAGATTGATCGCCGAGTCGTCAACAACATCGCGCGCCATCAATCTCGACGAGACATCGTCTCGTCCGCCCTCAAATTAGGAGAATCCTTGGGGGCATGGGTGATCGCAGAAGGCGTTGAGCAACGGCAGGAATTAACAATCCTAGAAGAACTTGGGGTATCCTTCGCCCAAGGTTTCTTGTGGGGCAAACCGACTCTCCCAGATCAGGCCACCCGTGGTCTGCCATTGGGAGATTCCAGACAGGAGCAGTCATGAGTATTTTGGCCGGTGACATTGGCGGAACGAACTTGCGGTTAGCGATTTTCGACGACGAAGGCGGCTCCTGCCTCCGAGAGATCGTCCTTTCGACTCAAGACACCGCCGACTGCGGCGTCGCCATCCACGGTTTCCTACGTCAGGCAGAGGTGGACGGAACCCCCTTCCCTCATGCGGCTGCCATCGGCGTAGCAGGGCCAATCCAAGACGGTATTTGTCGCGGGACGAACTTACCGTGGAACCTTGACGAAGAAGAACTGCGGGCCGTCACCGGAATCGAGCAACTTCGTTTAGTCAACGACTTCACCGCCATGGCCAGGGCCGTCCCAGCGCTCAAGACCAATGACCTATTAGCCATCCAGGATGGGAAGGCAAAAGAATGGGGACCGGTTTTGCTTTTGGGCCCTGGCACCGGCTTGGGAGTAGCCTACCTCTTGCCCGACCCAGGATGTGCCGGGGGCTACCGCATTCAACACTCAGAAGGTGGCCATGCCAGCTTCGCCCCACGATCTGATTGGGAAGTGGGGTTGTTTAGCTTCATGCAAGAGCGCTTCGGACGCGTGTCTAACGAAAGGCTTCTTTCTGGGGCCGGGCTGACCGCTATCACCGCCTACACTGTTCGCGCCTACTTAGAAGAATCAGACGTTGACGAAGAGCTCCAAGCTATCGTCAATGGCGATCATCAAGATGCAGCGCGGGTGATTAGCGATCGTGCATTTAACCGCGACGATGCCATATGCCAAAAGTCGATCACAACGTTTTTCGACATCCTCGGCGCCGTAGCCGGTGACTTGGCTTTGATTCTCATGGCCACAGGGGGTATTTACGTGGGCGGAGGAATTGTCCCTCGCCTATTGTCTGCGTTTGACCCCAAACGGTTTCGCTCGAATCTAGAAGCGAAAGGACGGTTTGTCGATTTCTTAGAAAAAATCCCAGTTTGGCTTATTCGCAGTCCCAATTCTGGACTTCTCGGCGCCGCGCTTTTGGCCCGCGACCTTCACCGAACTTCAACGGCCTCAAGATCATGAAGAAGGTGGAGGAAGCCAAGGGATAAACCAGGGTCTCTCTTCTTGGCAGATGGAAGACGTCTCTTGGCCTGTCAAGAAATTCTCACCCAGAAGCCCTTTGAGATAGCCAGGTGTGAGCACGTCTTTCGGGTCGCCTTGCTTCGAGACAGCACCATCTTCCATCAAGACCACCCGATGGGAGAATTGGCTTGCTAAGTTAAGATCATGGGTCACAGCCACAACAGCAGTAGAACTGGCGGCCAAAGACGCTAACTGTTCGAAAATCCAAAGCTGATGGCGACCATCCAAAGCGGCAGTGGGTTCATCTACCAAAAGAATATCCGACTCCTGGGCCAATGCCCTGGCAAAAACTGCTCGTTGACGTTCACCACCTGAAAGTTGATTCATCGGACGGTCCTTTAGCCCTCCAAGTTCACATCGCTGAAGTGATCGTCCAATGACCTCCTCGTCCATTGCTCCCATATGCTGCCAGGAAGGTCGATGAACATATCGACCTTGCGCCACAAACTCAGCAACGGTAATCCCCTGGAGGTGTCGCAAAGACTGAGGGAGAACAGCAACCATTTTGGCTCGCTTTCCTAAGTCCATGGCACAAAGAGATTCTCCTGCGGCCTCAACCCTCCCTTCGCTGGGAGAAATCAAACCAGCAAGCCCCTTGATGAGGGTACTTTTGCCAGCTCCGTTTGGTCCAACGATGGTCAGGAGCTCTGCCTCTCGAACCTCCAAGGAAACACCTCGGACGATGGGTCCTTCCCCGTATCCGAAGGAAGAATGAGTTGCCTGAATACGCACTACCATGACTGAATAGCTCCCTTCCGCCTGCTGAGCAGCAAGAGAAAGAATGGCCCCCCAACAAGTGACATCAAAACTCCTGGTCGGAGAGCTGAGTCCTTAAGAATCGCAATCTGTAGGCACTCGGCGCCAGTCAAAAACAAGGCCCCTCCCATAATAGAAAGAGGCAAGAGTTGGCGATGGCTTGCTCCAAAAACAGAACGCACTAGGTGCGGAACCACCAAGCCAACAAAGGCGATCTGCCCGGCTACGGCAACGGCAGTCGCGGCCATAAGAGCAGCGACGGAGATGGCCAACATTTTCGTCTTCCCGGTAGGCACCCCTAAAGATCGGGCGTCATCTTCACCACCAGCAAAGAGATCCAACTCGATCGCTAAGCGTGGAATCGCAATCACCCCGCAACCAACAGCCAACCAAATCAAGATCCCATGCATGCTTGTCTTGTCGTCAAGGTTGCCAAAGGTCCAAGCGAAGATAGCTTTAGATACTTCGTAGTCCTTCAAAGCATACGCCTGGGCAGCAGACAACAATCCAGCAATACAAGCATTGACCGCGATGCCTGTGAGGAGAAGGGATGAAATCGACACCCGCCCCCTTTCGCTTGCCAACAAAACCACAGCCAAAACACTCAAGAACGAGCCCAAGAAAGACGCCATGAGGATTCCGAAGGTCGAAAACTCAAACCCGGAAGCGAAAGCCATCGAAGGCAGAAAGCCCCCCAATGCCATGATCGTCAAGGCAGCCCCAAGGCTCGCCCCAGCCGTAACGCCGATCACAGAGGGAGCTGCCAGTCCATTGCGAAAAACACCTTGCAAGAGAGCACCAGAATAGGCCAGAGCCGCCCCCACCCCCGCTGTAGTGAGAGCCCGCCACAAACGGAGTTCGAGGACAAACTGAGTCTTGCGAGCTAAGTCTTGTTCAAATCCGAAGGTCGTCATTATGCCAGAGAGAACGGTGCCAAGCTCATAGTTCACTGTCCGCCCCCATGCCATAGACGCCACCACAAGCCCAGCAAATGCGACCCCAAAGAATGGCAAGAAAGCCATGGGGTTCGAGGGAGGAGAAAGGCGCTTCAATTTTGTGCTCGTTTGGCTTCTGCAGCTCGCCAGATTCGATGCAACTCTTCAGCTGCCGTGATCATCTCTTGAGAACTCGCCGAAAGAAGACTCGCAGGCAAACGAAGCAGGCGTCCATTCTTGACAGCGCGTAGAGACGCCGTTTGCTCATGGTCTATGAGAGTTTGCTCGGTTGAACTTGGCTTGCCATTCTTACCTTCCACCACGATGATATAATCTGGATCGAGCTGTATGAGATCTTCAAAACTCATGGCGAACGCTCCTGGGCGATTCAATTCAAGTGCAGCATTCTTCAATCCAGCTCTCTTGATCACACTATCGATCGACAGCCCGACACCAGCACCCCAACCTCCCGTTCCGTAGTTAGCGTAAGAAAGGACACGGTTCTCGTCCGTTGGTCTTGCCTGGGCTTCAACGATGGCGTCCAATGACTCCAAACGAGCCTCATGTTTGGCAATCAGAGAATCCGCCAAACCACGTTTCCCCAAGACCTTTCCTAATTTCTGAATCGAGCTCTTGAGGTCTTTCCAATTGGCTCGTTTACCTAAGGACAAAAGAGAAATACCATACTTTTCCAACTGAAATCGCGTATCAGGAGCAACGAAGGGGCTAATGAGAACCAGGTTGGGATCCCATTGCAATGCCGTCTCAGTTACAAAACGCTCATAGGTCGGAATCTTTTGATATCGTGGGTCCACCATGGCGATGCGAGAATACTCCATGGCTTGTTCAGGGATGCCAACAATCGCATCAGGAGTCAAAAACAACCCCAGTAGATCAACCTGATCCGAACTCGTTGGCAAGATGCGATAGTCACCGGCAACAAATTTGTTGTTGGTGCTCAGGGGATCGGATTGAACCTTGATGATGGCAATGGCTGCCAAAATCAGCAGGCTGACGACAGTTGTGATAGTTTGGAAACGCTTCATGATGACTGGGTTTAGCGTACAACCCTCACACCCTTCAAGATCGAAATGAAATGGTCCTCGATCATTTGTTGATCAGTTTCTTCAAATTGGCGAGTCCATCTTTGGTCGCAGAAATATAGAGTTGCTGTGCCTTGAAGGATCGTGCCACCCAAAACGGCGTCGGGTCCAAGTTTTTGAGTTTCAATAGATACTTATTGCCTTCCTGAAAGGCCACAAGAGCCTGCTCATAACAAGAAATTGTCATCTCAAGGGAGTCAGCCTGCCCCGGTTTATTCAAGAACACGTGCCCTTTCAGCGTCCATGATTCGGCCATGGCTCGTTGGCTAGCCAGAGAGTCAGGCATTTCGTTGAAGAGTTTCTTCGCCATGGCGAAGCTCTCTTCCGAGGCTGCCAAGGCAATTTCCTTGCGCTTCAGAATGTTAGCCAAACCCGCTTTGCGTCCGAGAGAAATCCGCAAGCGACTGACATGATCTAAAGAATCCGGAGAGATTTCTAACATGTGCCGCGTTATGGCGACCGTGCGATCAACATACTCGAATGCACGGCTATTATCTCCCGTGACGATGGCGGTCATTGTACTGCAGCGTTCCAACACCGTAGCCAAGCTCTCCATCCGGCTGATGTTCGTTTCGTCTCCCACCGACAATGCCTGGCGGATTGCGAGAACCTCCAAGAAGAGATCTAAAGCTTCCTTTTCCTTTCCTTTCTGAACGCTCAACGCATCCGCGAGCTGAAAGCGAATCACAGCCCCATCTTCCGCGGCGATGTTCCCCTCCTTTTCAGAAGCCAAAACTTCCGGCATGGTGGCGCGCAGCAGAGCTTCAGCTTCCTGGGCTTGCCCGTTGAGCCCAAGAAGCTGGGCCAACGTGTTCTTGTCCATGATGAGCTGACGTTTCTGGCTTCCATCGTTCTTGCCTGCTGCTATGACTGCTGACCTCATCTTGACAACGTCACGAAGGGCGTCGATGGCTTGCTGAGGTTTCCCTTCCTTAGCCCATACCATCGCCATGTCTCGTTTGAAACTTGCCAAAAGAGAATCCCGCTTGAGCTTCAGATCTGCCTGGGGTTCTATGGCCAGTAAGCGAGCCATGCCAACCTCATAGATCTTTCTGGCCTCATCCGTATCCCCCATAGAATCCAAGATCTCCGCCGACAGAGATTGGGCTACACAGAGATCGATGGTTCGTCGAGGAGATGGGTCTTCCTCCCAGCGTTTGAGAAAACGAGATTCCGCCTTTGCCAAGTGAACGAGGGCCTCTTTACGCTTCCCCAGATTCGGGCGAGTCGGCGTTCCCATGACCGACCCGATTTCCATGTAAGCCAAAGCGATCGTTCGCTGCATCTCTGGGTCCAAGGCCGCATCAGGAGCCATGGTGTCCAGATGATCAGCGACTTTGATTGCGAGTTTTTCTGCCAGTGGCGTACTGCCCGGTAGCGCCGCCACTTCATTGAGAAGGTCGATCACCAACCACTCAGCTAAGCTCCTTGTTTCGGCCAAAAGCCGAAGAGCTTGGTCCCGGCTCCTCGTTGCCTCAAGTGCTGCGGCTTTGGCCTTGCTTTCGGAATCACGGGCCATGTCGCGACTCTGAGTCGCTTCGCGAGCCGCAGCTACAGCCTTATTTTCTGACTCCCGAGCCGAAATTGCTTGGTTTACCGAAAAAACCGTTGCGACGATCAGGCCGACGACAAAGATGAGAGACAAAGTAACGAGCAAACGATTTCGCCTTGTGAACAACCGGACTTGGTAGCCCATCGTCGTTGGGCGTGCTTCTATGGGCAAGCCCCCTAAGTATCGCCGAATATCTTCGGCGAAATCATCCACCGTTTGATAGCGATCCTTGCGATCTTTTCGCATGGACTTCAGGATGATGGTATCGAGGTCTCCGGCCAGGGAGGGAACAGATTTCGACGGCCGCTGTGGTGCCACCCCGCGAATCACCTCGATGGCCTGGGGTAAAGACTTTTGGTCAAAATTGTATGGCCTGAAACCACAGAGAAGTTCGTAGAGAATAACACCCAACGTATATTCGTCACTGCGAACATCAACGACTTCATCCCCTCCAACTTGCTCCGGACTCATGTAAGGCAAAGTCCCAACAATAGAGCCCGGGTTCGTTTCGAAAGACCGGGTTAAGTTGGCATCGTCTTCAACATGGGCCACGCCAAAATCGATCACTCGCGGTCGGCCATCTGCACCCACAAGAATATTCGCCGGTTTCAGGTCTCGGTGGATGATTCCATGTTGATGAGCAAAGAACACGGCTTCGCAAACTTGGACAAACAGTTCACAGGTTTCGTTGACTCCCAGGTGCTCTTCCCGCACAAACTCCCGAAGGCTCCGGGCATCCGCCACCAGCTCCATGATTATATAAGGAACGGCAACGCCACCCCTCTCCGACTCGCAGACGCCGGAGCCAAACACTTGCGCCACACCTGGATGAGCCAAATTGGCCACAAGTTTAGCTTCATAGTCGAATCGTTGCCGGGCTTCCCGAGAAACCAAACCATTCTTCATCAACTTAACAGCCACTTTTCGCCCCATGGGCTGCTGGGTAGCCTCAAATACGGCCCCCATACCGCCCTCAGCGATCAATCCTTCGAGTTTGCAGCCCCCAATCTCCATTCCCACTAAAGGCACATCAGTCTGGCGCCGAATTTTCTCGGAATGGGTGGGGGCATGTCCGCCATGAGCGGTTTTTTCTGCTCGAAATGCCCCCATTGCCATCGTTGTCGCATCCAATCGCACCCGAAGAGCCGCAGCTAGCTCTCTGTCTGCCAGGTGAATCGTGTCCAATTCTGCCTCAATCGCCTCTTGAGGCATGGTTTCAAGGCGTTTGGCAATTCGGGTGACTTCTTCTTCGAATGACTCGCTCATAGTGCAAGATCTTACCTGTTCAGGAGGTGTATTCGAGCCTTTGGCTCGTTAGAATCCATTTAGGAGATTCCAACGGAACACCGGAGAATTCGATGAGAGCCCTGCTTTTATGCCTGATCCTGGCAACGATCTTGCCACAGGCCATTTGCCAAACGACGAAAAAATTCTCGCCCCAAAGCGAAAAAGAAGCCCTAACGCCGGAAAATGAAGCCCGTTTCCTGTCGGGAACCCGTCAATTGACGTTTGAAGGCCTGCGAGCTGGAGAAGGCTATTTCAGTG
>WFTN01000217.1 GCA_015485455.1 Planctomycetota bacterium
GCTAAGGCCAAAAACGCAAGATAAGGATTCTGGGTCCCAGGGGCGTCGGCGTCAAAATGGAATTGGGGCACATTGATTTCGCTCAAGAAGAATGGCAAAGCGCCCTTGGGTGTTCTGGCGCTGGACGAGATGAGCAGAGACCCCTTGTTGTTCTGTGCCAGTTGACTGCTGTCGCGAGCGAGTTTCTGGATTGCAGCAGCGTTGTAGCGGCAGGTAGCACTATCGCCGCCAATGAAAACCCCAGTCCATGGGCGGGGCAAATGAGAGAATGTCGCTTGCCAGCTCTTTGCAGCGGTTTTCAAGACTCCTTGGTTGATGCGGTGAAGGGGGAGCTTGTTGACCAGGATGTTTTCGGCGTTGCCCAGATCATACTGAGGGGTTGTGATGATGAGGTCGAAGAATTTTGGGTGCGCCCATGGACGACCCAAATGGACCAATTTGCATCGGCCATTCGTTTGTCTACGAATCCATCGGGCAACTGGTTCGTTTCGCCTTCCGGCGGAAATGACAAGATCAGGAAAAGGTGGAGTCATGGGGGCCGACTCCTTCCTTTTTAGACCTGCGAGTGTCACCTGCAAAAGGCGATTGGGGATGATCTCCAACTCTATGTAGCGCAGGTTCTTTTGGACACAGCGCCAACCCAGAGAATCGGCCAAGGCCAAGATTTGATTGTTATCACCAATCTTTTGGCCTAGAAGCGCCCAGATGAGGGGATCGTTGGGTATTCCGTCGCAACTTGTTGTCTCGGGCTCATCACTCATGGGGGCATAATAGAGAGGAGAAGGGGCAATTGCCAGAAGGGGTTTGCTCCAGTTCCCACGTCCTTCTTCGTGGATCCCATCCGATCGGGGCCCTGTCGTGTTAGCTTGATGTCAGAATCATCTCCTTGCAAAAACGCAGATAGGCTTCATGCAGATCAGACCTACAACATCCAACGAAGACCTCATGTTCCTGAGGGAGCGTGTTGTGAGCATGGCACGATTGGCTAGCATATTAGCCATTTTCATGCTCGGGGTTGTGGCCTTGATCGACCTCATGGAAGAAGGAAGAGTGGCCTGGGAGAAGCCGGCGAAGTGGTGGCAGGCGCTTGGCAGTGGTGTCCTTCTGTTGGTCTGGGTGGTCAATTCTCGGTGGCAACTTTCGCGACGGGGGATCCGTCTGAGCGAAGGTGCTGGCCTCGTTTTTTCAACTTGGGCTTTTGCCATTATGACTTGTCAAATGTCCCCAGCTCAGTCGCCTCATATGGCCGCCTTGATGGCCGCCACCTTGATTGCTGTTCTGCGGGCTGTTTTTGTCCCCAGCAGTCCTCAGCGCACACTTCTACTGGGACTTGTACAAGGCATCCCCCTCATAGTCATTATTGTCTACTTCTATCGGTCCGCTTCTCCGGGGGATATGGAGGATCTGCGATTGAGTTTTGAAGTGGAGGACGCTCAAGACGTGGCCGGAATTCTGGGGCCAGTCGCCGCTGGCTGGTGGATAGCTTCCATGGCAACAGCAACGGCGGCAAGCCATGTGATCTATGGTTTGCGGCGTCGGGTGCGGGAGATTCGTCATCTTGGGCAATATGCTCTTCAAGAGAAGTTGGGAGAAGGTGGGATGGGGCAGGTGTTTCGTGCTAGTCACGCTATGCTCCGGCGACCGACTGCGGTGAAACTCTTGGCATCGTCAAACATCTCTCCAGGTGACATTCAGAGGTTTGAAAAAGAAGTCCAGTTGACCGCTTCTTTGTCCCATCCCCACACAGTGACGGTCTATGACTACGGAAGAACTCCCGATGGTGTGTTCTACTATGCCATGGAATTGATTGAAGGAGCTACCTTGGGGGAGATCGTTCAGGTGAGTGGTCCCCAAGACCCAAGAAGGGTAAAACACATTTTGGCTGCCGCTTTAGGAGCCTTGGCTGAAGCACATGGAATTGGCTTAGTACATCGTGACATCAAGCCAGCTAATATCATGCTCAGTCAGATTGGCGGAGCTTACGATTTCACCAAGGTGCTCGACTTTGGGTTGGTGATGGAAGTGGTTCACAAGGAACTCTCTACATTGGCTTCTGAAGTCGGAGATGTGACTGTCGCTGGGACTCCCCTATATGGCCCCCGAGTCATTTGAGGCAAAGGCCACGATCGACGGTCGTACAGACATTTATGCCTTGGGAGCCGTAGCCTACTTCTTGTTGACAGGGACCCACGTTTTCGACGGCAAAACAGTCGCTGAAGTGGCCTCAAGGCATTTGAATGAATCCCCTGAACCTCCCAGCTCACGCTTGGGATCTCAGACGAATTTCCAATTAGAGGAGTTTGTTCTCCTTTGTCTTGCCAAAGACCCCAAACGACGGCCAGATTCTGCTCATGAGGCCTTGGATCTTGTTCGGTCCATTGAAATGGGAGAATGGACGACTCGAGATGCTCAAGAGTGGTGGCAAACTTTTGGATTTGCCGTGGCTGATGGACGAGAAAAATTTGGAACCAAGGACATGGAGTCCCAGTCAACTGTCGGCTTTTTAGACTCGCAAGCAACAATTACCCTTGGAATGGACCGCAAGAGCTCCTTTTTAGAGGGCGATGGCGGAAGTTCATAGTTGCAAAGAATTCAAAGGAAAATGGCTAAGAGAGCCCGTTTTCTCGAATTGGGGCGTTTTTTCACGAAATGAACCAGGCAATTCGTACGTTAAGTAGTGAGCCTGTCTCCAGTTGAATGCTCGTTTTAGCCATGAGTTTTGGCCCCAGGTTGCAAAATACTCCCGGGCGGGTTTGACCACATGAATAATATCAAGGGGCTGCGTAGCACGAACCGAGCCTCTTGGTGTAGGATCAGTTTCCGGTCGGTCGCTAACCGACTATCAATTAGTTTTGGAGAAAACGATGAAGAGAATCGTGGGAGTCCTAGCAGGACTCTTGTTGTTGGCTTGTGCCGTTTCGGCTCAATCTCAGCAAGAAGAAATGCAGGCCAATTATGACAAGAAGCTCAAGAAAGACTTCATGTCGAAAGTCAGTTGGGAAAGGGATTTCGCAGCCGCCAAGGCCAAGGCTGCAAAAGAGAACAAGTTGCTTTTGGCATACTTCAGCCGAAGTTACGCCCCATGACCACCCTGCAATCAACTAGAGGGGGGTCCCCTTCTACAAGACTGGTGGGTAGCTGCAGCTAAAACTGTTGTCCCTTACATCAATATCACGGCGAGACTCAGTACGGTTCCCGATCAGGATTTGCTCGAAGAGAAAGGGGGAAGAGGATTCCCCTATTTCACTCTAATGAACAGCAAAGGTGATGTTGTTTGGGAGTTTTGGCCAGCAGACAAAGCGGCATTTGACAAAGCTTTCAACGCAGCCACATTACTGGTTGAGTTGCAAACGAAAGCAGCAGCGAAACCAGAAGATAAGGCTTTGGCCGCCGGCGTCAAGTTGCTCGATCACTTTGGGCGCGAACAACGCAAAACTTCGCTCAAAGACGAAGAAATCAAGGCTTTGGGGGCAACGAAAGGTCTTGATGACCGGGTCGTGACCCAATTCAAAGCTTGGGAGAACGACAAGAAGCTCATGGATGCCCTCCAAAGCACACGTGCTGATGGGGGCGAAGGGGCCTTGAAGCTCTTTAAGGAGGGCACGGAGGTCACCGGTCGTTTGGCATTGCCATTCTACTATTGGGTTGTTCAAGGTGCGATCAAAGGGAAAGACGCAGCGAATGGCACAAAGGCACTCGACCTCTTCATCAAGGCAGGCTCCAGCCGCAAGGATTTTGCTGAAAGAGCCAAGAAAGACATCGATGCTATGCGCGCGAAGCTCAAAGAGATAAGCGCGGGGAAGTAAGTCCTTGCTGATGACTTCTTTGGCCTAGATCAAGAAATGGCGGAGACCAACCATTCGGTTCGTCTCCGCCATTTCTTTTGGCTTCTCGGCACTAGAACAAAAGTTGCCCTGAGTTGAGTTGAGGAGAGGACTTTATCCTTGCTTCAGGAAGTTGGCGTTTGCCTAAGAACCAACGGTCGTTTTCTTGGCGCCGCCTTTCTGGGACTCGAAGTAAATTTCCAATGGCCCTTCGCCGGCGATAATCCACTGAAACTGTCTTCTACTTTTTGACCCCACTCCTGACTCGAGGCGAAGACGACCCGGGTCATTCGGAATGATTTTGTTTGTTTCGTTGTGAGCTGGGCCGCTGACTTCCATAGCAGCGATGATTTCTTGAGATTCCCTTAGTCTGATTCCCAAGAAATCAGGGAGTCCAATGCGCTTTTGAGCAGCCAAGGCCGTTCTGGTTGGGATGAGAGCATTGTTCGTGACTGTGACGCGAACTGTGCGGGTTTTCTCGGTGGGCCCGGAGCGCATTTCAGCGTTGAGCGTAACCCTGGGCATGTGCTCAGCTTGATTGAGCGTAAATATGGCATTGCGATGACAAGTCTCCTCCAGCATGAAGCGTGGGTTGACCCGGCTACTTTCTTTTGTCCATCCACCGATTTCGATGTCGCCATATTGAGGATGTTTGTATGGCTTCCATTCTCGGTACAACGATCCCATCATGACTAAGTCGTTGAATTCTCGCCTGGCGTTGCGATTGCGCTCTTTGGTATGGAAACGCTGAGATTCGCTCCAGAGTTCGTTGGTGAAGCTAATAATTCCAAGAGTCTCAGCAGCGAAATTGACGAATCCGCCGTGGACGGTGTAGAGATCTTTGAAGAGTACCATGTAGCGGTAGAAAGGAAGAATTTTGGCACCTTCTTTGCCGATGGCATCATAAACCCGCAGGTCCGCTCGTGGGTATTCTGAGACATAGTCGGCCCCAGGTCCACGCAAGATCATCCCCCCTGCATTGTGATAGCTTTGAACGGATGCGATGTTGGGATGATTGAGGAGGAAGTTGCCAACGCTCCTCGCTTCCGGTTCGGAGAAAGGATAAGGGCCTGCACCATACTGGACATAAGGTGGGCGCCAGTCCGCCGGATTATTTCGATTCATGTCATACCCACCGGGACCGTCTTCGTTGAGACGACCGTCGTGGTCATCATCGATCCCTTCCGAGCCCAGAAGAACATAGTCGCCGCTTTCACCTGCTTCGACGCGAATGAGGAAGCGATCATCTTCTGGGTCGGTTTTGTGGGTGCCGTTCTTCTCAACTTTCTTACGCATCCGCAGAATATTGCCGTCTCCATCCAGGTCATTGGGTGGATCTTCATCGAGTAAACCGTCTCGATCATTGTCGATTGGCCTTTGACCCGACCGAGAACTGGACGACGTATTCCCCTGGTGAAGCCAAAAGTCTCGGCCATCGGGATTGACCGTGGGGGCGATGTAGAAAACCTTCTCATCGACCAGCTTAGTTACCCTTTCGATCTCGCCGTAGTTTTCGAGCAGATACCAAATCGTGTAGAGGCAGACTTCTGCGCCTTGGACTTCGTTGCCATGGATGTTGGCATCGATGTACATTGCGGCTTTTTCGTTTTCTGGGCCGGTTTTTCTGTTTTGCAAGGTGAGGACCCACATCTCTCGTCCTTGGAAACTCTTACCCATGGACCCAACGTCAACAAATTGGGGCCAAGTGGTTTTGAAGCGTTGCAGTATTTCGCCGATTTCTTTGTGGTCGTAATAGCGATTGAACGCCAGCTCCATTTTAGGTGCCGAGGTGTCGGCTGTTTGGGACCAAGTTGATGATGCGCAGAGGAATAGGGAAAACGCTAAGAAGAGGAGTGATTTCATGGGAGTACGATTTCCTTCGTCAATGGGCTGGTGTGCGCAGGGGAGAGATGCAAATGAATGGAGTCTCCGGATCTCCCTTTGAGCAGCCATTGGTATTTTTTGCGGCCAGACTTGGCTTCTAAGGAGGCGATGGTGTGTCGCCGTTGACCACTGAGGAGAGATTCTTTTGTGACTTCCAAGATGAGAAGGTCAGATGGAGCAAAGCGATTGAAAGTGTTTTGCTTTGTTTGACTCGGGTGCTCTCCTTCGTTGATCACCCAAGCCTTGAGCTCGAACAACCCTTCAGTGAGTTGCTTGCATTGGACATCGCCGAGGTTGAGGCGGGCTGATCGACTCAGGAGCAAAGATAGGATCGGAAATTGTCGGTTGACCATCGAAGGAATATGTTCAGGTGCTGGGTTATCCCGGTAGAACGGTTTCCACCCGCCAATTTCTATTTTCCCCAGAGTTGGGTGAAGAAACGCTTTCCAAGGGCTGATACCCTTTTGCTTATTCTCTTTGGATGACTTGGGTGTGGATGGCTGTGAGGTGAAGGAGGAAGTGGGTTTCGTTGTTGGTTGACTGCTGGGATTCCTTTTCTTCGTTGTGGGCTGGGCGTTCTCTTTTGGTGTGCCAGCATCAAAAAGGTTGATTGCGGCGCTGACCAAACCCAATTGATAGTAAGTCCAGTCCTCGAAACTACCGGAGATGGATTGCACTCTTGATTGGGCGCACGCTTTGGATTCATGGGCTAGGTCGTGAATTGGCTCCAAGAGTTTTATGTCTTCACTGTGATATTGGGTGACTTCTGAACGCCGGCGAAAGGACTTTTGTTTTTGCTGTTTTCCGGCCATAGGAAGCGTGTGAATGTTGTCATGGCTCCCGTAGACCAAGACTGTTTCGATCCAAGGTCGAGCCAATACAAAGTCGGCCAATGCTCGACTAGCCGGTTCGCTGACCGCATGTGGCCCGCTGGGGAGGTGGTGCTCCTGAAAGCCATGGGGGAAATTTCTGTCCAGGCGAACGCCGCAATTGGGGTCTTCCCCAAATGATCCATCATTGTCTTGATCTAAGGCTTCTGGAAAGACTCGATAGACGCCTCTTTCACCTTTGCTGGCATCCGCAAGTCGCATGAGCCCCTTGTTTTCGGGATCGTCGATCCAAGTGCCGCTGAGATGTCTCTGGCGCATTTGAGTGATGATGCCATCGTGATTGAGGTCAACGGGGGTGTCTTCGTTCAAGGCACGGCCGTCACGGTCCCAGTCGATGGCTCTGGCATTGCCTAACTGTTCTTGGGCAGGACCACTTGCGAAGTATCGTTCGCTGCCATCCAAGTCAACTCTTGGAATGAAGATGAGCATGCGTTCGCCCAACGTTTGCGCCAGAGGCTCCAGTTCCAGGTTGGCGATTTTCTCAGCCAAACCCAGGATGACAGAACTTCCGATTAAAGAGTTGGACTCAAGTCCGGACACTACGAGAAGTCCGGATTTCCACATGGCCCGGGGTTGAATGTTGATCGGCCAGGCTTGGCGGGATTTTTGTCGCGGCACACACATGGTGAGGGCCAGGATCTCTCGGCCTTCTCCGGTCTTGCCTATGCTGGTGATTTCAATCTTGGCGTTGGAGTCTCTTGCTGCCAGCTGGCGCATGGCAGCATTCAGATTGTTTGCCTTCAAGTAAGAAAATCGGGGAGGAGATTGGGCGTGACTCAAGGTTGCGAAGAGGCAAACAAGAGTCATGCCGAAGATGTTGTGTTTGTTCATGCCACAGTTCTACCCTAGGGTAGAGTTGGCGTAAATGACCACTCAAGTACCGGTTCGGGACTGGGGTGGGTGCGGAAAATTTTCCGGTTAACCATCAAGTTGAGACAAGCGATAGCGAGCAGGTCTGTAGTCCGGATCTAGGTCAAGAGCC
The DNA here is from genome assembly GCA_015485455.1 of Planctomycetota bacterium. Classification (GTDB taxonomy): domain Bacteria; phylum Planctomycetota; family DRQF01; genus S139-23. The sequence continues at coordinate 7,581 of WFTN01000217.1, forward strand.
CGGTCGTATTCTCTTTCTGCTCGGGAATAATTGCCTTGGCGTTCGAAAAGTTCTCCTAAAGCGGTATGGGCCTCTGGGGTGCGGTATTCAGTGAGAGATTCTTTGAGCAAGCGTTCGCTTCTTTCTTCGTTGGCACTTCGAAGGGCTCGGGCCAGAAGTCTACGCGCAAGGACTTCTCGTGGTGCTCGGTTCTTGTACACGACCACAGGACGAACCTCCGATTCATAAACCGGTGGAGAGTCGTGGAAGTGGGCATCACGGGCTTGAGCGTCTTGATCCGCTTGAATGGCACCGCCTAAGAGACCAACCCCTGCACCGATAGCGGCTCCAACCCCGGGGTCACCAGCGGCTAGGCCGATGAGGGCGCCGAATCCAGCACCCAGGGCTGTCGAGCCAACCACAGTTCCGCCGGGGCTTCTATGGGGATTGGTTTGGCAGCCGGTCAGAAGGAACAAGCCGCAAATGAGAAAAGTCGCTGTGAATTTTGACGTGTTCATGTGTATCTTTCGCTGATCCAAATCCCGCTCGTTGGCAAGCAATTCCGCAACGTAATCGTGTATCACCAGTGTCATTACGTTGCAGAAGGTCGGCGGTCAGATCAAATGCAGAATTATTTGCGTGTTGAACGATGAGGCCCAAGGGGCCTGGTCGGGATTGACGGCGCCCGAGGTCATGAGTGTGGCTCTACTGGCTGGATAAACTCTTTGGTGGGAAGGCCCAGTCAAATCTCGGGATGAGAAAAATAGGATTGCCCTTTGTGCCTTTGAACCGCAGCCTGGGGCCGGTTTCCTCCTTCGTCGGGATAGTTGGGGTCGACATCGACGGGGCATAGGTGGGCGATGAGTGTTTGACGTCCGATGGGGTTGTTCCCATTGAGGGCGTGGCCATGGACCAAGCGAGGATGCCAAATGATGATGTCACCTCGCTTCCCAACAAGAGCGCTCATTGTTGTTGTTTCTTGGGGATAGTTCTTTTGGAGCCACGCATCATGGTCTTTGGATGTCTCTTCCAGGCGTCGATGGCCAACGATTTTTGCAATTGCCCCGGGCCCGAGGTGGCTCTGGGGGCAATAATGAAAAATCTCCGAAGTCCTGAGTTTGTCTCCCATGACAACTTGGATTCCAACGAATTCCATGGGGGAATGGGGTGCATGAAAAGCCCCATCGATTCGCCGATTGTAGGTGGGACCTCTTTCATAGAAGCCACTTTCGTAGATCTTGGCTGGACGCTCGAAGAGATGATTGAGAAATAGTGAAATGGGTGCACTGCTCAACAGGTCTCTTGCGGCCGATGAGACACCATGGACATCCAACACTTTGTGCCATGTCTGCCTGTGAGCCGGCCTCAGTTGTTCGATCTCGACCACACCGTTCCTGCGGACGGCGACGCGAAGATCGTTTCGGCCACGGAACCACATGTTCTCCATCTCGCATTCGAAACGTTCCATGGGGGTTCGGGTGGCAGCCGATCTCAGAACGACGAATCCATGCTCGACCCAATGAGACAAAAGATCAGCAGTGGACTGATCAATGAAGTTCAGGAGTCTCTTTCCTTCTATACGAGCTTTCGCGTCAGTGAGATCGGTCCAGAAACCACCGAGGCTCGTGGGGAACTGTGGCGTGATCTTAACCTCTCTTGTCGTATCTAAGACTTGAGGCAATCCGTTCATGAGGTCGGTCCAGATCGCCACCAAGCGGGGATCATTTTGAGTTTCGTGTAGGGGACGAAGGGTCAAAGCCAGTTCGCATCCATCATCCTTCATGTCTTTGAAGTTGGCCTCAACGAGGCAATTGGGTTCCTGAGGTTTGTTGCCAGCCAAAAGCCCAATTTGGATTGAACAGGTAAAACTGATGTGGTGGGGGAAATCCAAAGATACAAAACGTCCGTAAAGTTCCACTCTCTGTTGGTTCTCAGTTTTCCACAGGAATGAAAAGCTGCCAGCGCACTCCGGTTCCATGGTCATAGACTCGAGGGAGGAATGGGCTACCACAGATAACCATTGCCTGAGTTTCGCAGGCGTTGTCCAGTAAGTGGCAACGTCGTGGCATGAGCAGGGGATTTGGCGTATCAATACGTCGAAATCCACAGTCTTGGGGATGTGTTTGTTCGGTGACTTCATCAATTTAGTTGTCAAAATGGCTTGCGAGTTCTTCGCCCCGGTTCTCATCATTGGGCGGCTCCCCGCTGACGGATGAAAAGCTGAGCTGTTCGTGTGAATCCTACATCAGAAATGGAATTGATGATAGGTCCGTTTTGACGCAGGGGGAGTCCCAAGATGGGACAGGGATATTTGCAATAGAGTCAAGAGGGGCCTATGGCTGACGAATGGCCTGGGTTATCATGCGAAGGGCTTCAAGTCACCTCCTACACACGACTTGTACGATTGTCGTTCGATCTTGTCTGAGGGGTTGCCCCAAGACCTGAGCCCTTTTGAGATTCTCCCTGTCTCCTGCTTAAGCAAACAGCAACATGACTGATTCTTTGCAAAAGACCCTGAAGCAAAACGTCCCTTTCGTGAACCTGGACATGCGAACCATCGTCGCAACACTTCGTGCTGCGGCGGTTCTCCAAGAGTTGTTGCAGCCGTTCTTCAAGCAATTTGACATTACTCATCAACAATTCAATGTCCTGCGAATTCTTCGGGGCGCGGGGGAAGGAGGATTAGCCTCTTTGGAAATACCCAAACGCATGGTGCAACGGGTGCCTGATACCACCCGGATCCTTCGCCGCCTGGAAAGTGCTGGCATGTTGATTCGACGAAGATGCTCCGAAGACCGACGTGTGATCTTTGTCCAGATTACCAAGAAGGCCCTCGACCTCCTGGCTTCCATGGACGAGCCTCTTTTGGAAATCGGCAGGGAAATCTGTTCTGTCTTCACTCTGGAGGAACAAGAAGCGTTTAATGATCTGTTAGATTCCTTTTCCGAGCGCTAGGTCGTAATCCCCCAGTTGGGGGTAAGATGCACGTTTTTACCTGGTGATCGCTGAATGAAAGTCACAAGAGAGTGGCTTTGGCCTCCTTGGATGAGGTTCGTTCCGCCGTCTATCTTGACTATTTGATACGGCCCTGAATTGTTCAATTGACCCTTTCTCCACAAAGACTTACACTCATTGGGGGGCCCGTGGTGGCCCCCCTGAATTGAGAAAACCGTTTTCTGGATGAGAGGGTCGGTCATGCGATGCATCCCCCTGTGGTTCGTTCTTTGCTTGTTCGTCATTTCCCCCACATTGTGGTCGGCCATGGGGCAACAAAATCAAGCGCCCTCTATTTCTTTGGGCTCCGTGCCATTGCTGACTCCCGGCAATACCTTGGCAAATCTCACAGCTACGGTCACTGACGACGGTTTGCCCTTGGGCAGCGTTTTGACGTTTTCCTGGTGCAAGTTTACGGGTCCGGGCCCGGTCATTTTCGCTTCCCCGACTCAAATGCAGACGACAGCTCAATTTGACCAGGCTGGGGTCTATGACATCATCTTCAGTGCCAGCGATGGCGATTTGGTTTCGACGGCGACGATCACAGTGACGGTTGAGAGAGTTATGAATGTTCCGATCGCCGTGACCAACATCTTAAATTCATTTGCCAATCCTTCTCTTGATCCTCTGTATGCTGATCGTTTTTTGACGTTAATTCAAAACACGACAAATCTGAACGCCACCGGTGCGTCCTACTACGCAGCTATTGATCCTCTCAACGAAAAAACGACTTTTGCTGCCTTCAAGGCGAACAATGGTTTCATTCCCGGTAGCCCAGCGTTGGTGACTTCGGTGGGGGACTCCATGACTGGTTGTTGTACCGCTGGTGTCTATGGGAATGCCGGGGACCTTGGATTCGGCCGACGCATGGTGATGGCAAGAAACGGTGGTGACATTGCTTTTTGGGTTACCAATTACTTCACCGTGCATGATGCGGTTATAGAAGATCCAGCGGGGATCATCCTGACTGTATGCATGGAATACACGGCGACACCGGGAGCCCAATCCAGCTCTCGCTATGTAAAATTCTACATGTACGACGCCTCCGGCAATCGCATTACGGATGTTGATTTCGATGGTCGGGGTCCTAAGCCCGTGCCACTTTCATGCGCTGTTTGCCATGGTGGGGTTTACGCACCGGGAGGTACGATTCCGGTCGATGGTCGCATGGGGGCGTTCTTTATGCCCTTCGACTTAGATCAATTCGACTTCTCTTGTGAAGAGGCAACAAGTCGGGAAGCGCATCAAGATGCCTTTCGGGAATTCAATGGCGCCATTCTTCAAAGCGATGCCTCAGCAACCCTCAAGGATCTCATTAAAGGCTGGTACGGTGGTTTTGGTCTTCCAGATGCCACCCAAAATTCGAAATGGGTTCCCCCAGGTTGGAAAACCGAGCCAGAACTTTATCGTCAGGTGGTGGCACCATCGTGTCGCAACTGTCATCTCACTCGTACCAGCGCTTCCTTGGACTTTGATAGTTCAACTGATTTTACCGCTCGGCAATCTCAGATCAGCGGTAGCTTGGTCTTTGGTCCAAGCCCTTCCGGTTTTCGCATGCCCCATGCTGAGGCCACGTGGGAACGGTTTTGGCTGTCTACGACACCCCATCAGCCCGCAGTTTTGGCATCGGCGTTCAACAATGGAGTTTTTGTCGGTTTAGGTACTCCCCCGGGGCGGGTCTATGTCGATTCGAATGCGTCGGGAACCAATGATGGAAGCACCTGGGCCAATGCGTATGTAAGTTTGTCAACTGCGTTGAGTGATGCTCTAGCTGCGAATAGCACCATTGCTGAAATTTGGGTTGCAAGCGGGACCTACCTGCCGGATACAACTGGGCTCATGAACCCCAGAAATGGAACTTTTGATATCCCTGATGGCATTAAGATTTATGGAGGATTCGTGAGTGGTGATCTCCTCCTGGAGGATCGTATTCCGGGGGCGAACCCCAGCATTTTGAGCGGTGATCTCAATGGCGACGATTTGATGGTTGGTAAGAGTGACAATGTCTTTCATGTGGTGACTTTCAATCAGACGGGTGGTGAAACCCGGCTTGATGGTTTTGAAATCCGCGGTGGCAACGCCATGGGAGCCATAGATCCGCGAGGCGGCGGGATCTACATGGTCGGGGGTGGCCCTTTGCTTGTCCGCAATAATGTTGTCGACAACATCGCCCCATCCGCTGGGGGGATGTTCATTGACGGCAGTGGACCGGTGTTAGTCGCGACTTCTTTCTATGGTAACAATGGTGATACGCTCGCTGGAGGTATATGGATGACCAATGCCAGTGACGTCACCATTGAGAACTCAATTTTCTCTTATAACCTCGCCGAAGGCGTCGGAGGCGAAGCTGGCTTCTGTCTAGCAGAAGGTGGCACATTGCGCTTGAGGAACTGTACCATCTTCCGCAATTATTCTAAGCAAGCGGGTGGCGGTCTCATCGCACGCGATGGCGCTACCATCGAAGTCAGTAATTCCATCCTTTGGCACAATTGCACCAATGGCGTTCGCAATGAGGATGATCAGATCTTGCTGGACAACAGCATGGGGCCTGTGTCTCTCCAGATTGACTACTCCATGGTGGACGGTCTTACGGGAGGCTTCGGTGGTGTCAATAATACCGGCGCAGACCCACTTTTTGTCAATGGCATGGGGGTTGATGGTATTCTCGGCACATTAGACGATGATTTGCGTTTACAAGATGGATCTCCTTTGGTGGATGCGGGAAACAATGACTTAGTTCCCGTGGACCAATATGATCTCGATGTGAATTTTGACATCGCTGAAAAAGTGCCTCATGACGGTGCCGGGATGAGGCGCTTCTTTGACTCCAATCTTGTTGCGGACACCGGTGTGGGAACCGGTGCCATTGTCGACATGGGCGCCATTGAGATGATCAACGGATCCTTGGCACCTTGCGGCGCCGGAAATATCCGTGTGGGAGTGGATGGGCCCCATGACGTTGTACGGGTGAATGGGAGCACTGGTGGGAGTTCGCGTTTGGTCTACGTGGGGACAGGTGAAAACCTGACGATCTCGGTTTCTCAACCTCCTGGCCAACTTTTTGCACCTTTTGCCCTGTTCATTCATCTGGGGCTCCCTATGCCCAGTGAAGTTCGCACACTGGATTTTGGCATCGGCGACATGTGCTTCACGCCAGCGCCACTTTTGCCCTTCGAAACGGGCGATTTCGTTTTGGCTGATAATCTGGGTTTGGGCTTTGGCGCAGCTTTGGCTTCCAACCCAGCTCCATGGACTATGCCCACATTTGTTACGGGCCTGGAAGAAACTGACTTTGTTGTTCAAGGACTGATCTGGGATGACACAAAAGTAATCCCTTTGTCGGTCACAAACGGGGTACTTGTAAGTATACGCGAGAATCCACCAGTGAATCTCTTACCCCAAGCGGTGGTCGCCGATTCTAATTTTCAGGTCTTCACCAATAGCGCGGTGAATCTGGATGGTTCTATGTCCTTCGATCCAGAAGGGGCGACCTTGAATTACTCTTGGGTGCAAACTGGGGGCACCATGGTAACTTTGACGAATCCAGATCAGGCTGTGGCCTCGTTTGTTGCTCCGGGTGGCGCAGAGGTTCTTCAGTTCGAATTGACCGTCAACGACGCCGTGAACCCGAGCGCCCCTGCTGCCGTATCGGTTCAGGTTGTGCTCAACACCCCTATCGCTGATGCGGGCCCTGATCAAAACATTGTGACCAATGCGATGGTTGCCCTCGATGGCAGTGGGTCCTCTGATCCCCAAATGGACCCTCTTTCCTACAGTTGGACTCAAGTGAGCGGTACACCTGTTGTCTTGACCGGTGCGAATACCGTTTCTCCAACGTTCACAACACCTCCTTCGTCTGCTGTTTTGGTGTTCCAATTGATAGTGGATGATGGTGGAAACATGAGCTCCCCGGATACTGTCACGATTACCGTATTAACGTCCTTCGCCAATGATGTATATCCGATCTTCTCGACGGTCTTAGTGGACTGCGGTGGTTTCAATAAAGTCTGTACCAACTGTCACAATAATCCAACTCCTGCTGGGGGACTTCTCTTCGATCAGAGCGCTGCTGGTGTCTACACTGCTCTTCAGAGCGGGCGCGTTAACATCGCGAATCCTGCCCAGAGTCTTTTGCTCCGCAAGCCATTGGCTGTAGGTGCAGGAGGAGTATCCCATGGAGGCGGCGATATTTTCTGTTCGACAGTGGATCCCAATTACATCACAATCTTGAACTGGATCATTGAGGGAGCCCTCAACAATTAATGGCTCTTCTTTTGACAAATAGCTTGTGTGCTAAGCTCATACTGGCGATGTCAGCAAACGAATTTTTCAGAGAAGTTAAGAACGAGAAACAACGATGAACAAAAGACAAAATCTCCCCCTCGCTGCTTTAGTTTTTTGCGTCATGATTGGCACCATTCCCGGGTGCGGAAGTGACAGTGGCCGCAGCAAAAGGAGCGTTATCGACATGACTTGGTCTGGGGGACGGGGATATTCGACAGACTACAATCGTAGCCGTGATCGTTACCGAGGCTTGGTGCAACAAATTCGTCTGTATGATGAAAAATACTATGAAAGTCACGTTCGCACGGAAGATGCCAATGGCAATCCCATCAAGCCTGTTGAACAAGTAGTCTTCACCGAATCCAAGGCAAACGTCCCCGTCAAGTCGGTCACCACTGCCGGTGTGAAGTCGAAGACTGAGCAAGGGAAGGGAGGTGCCGTTTTTCTAGACGCCAATCGCAATGAAGTCCGCCTTGATGACTATCTGGGCAAACCTGTTGTTCTTGTCTTCACGCGAGGATTCCCAGGTTACATTTGCCCCATGTGCACCACATACACAGCTCAAATTACCGTCGCTCACCAAAAGTTCAAAGATGCCGGGGCAGAGGTGCTCATTGTCTTCCCAGGAGAGGCATCTCAAGTGGATGAGTTTATTGATGCTTGCCAGCAAATAGCAGAAACGGATGAGGTCTTGCCTTTCCCGATTCTCATTGACCCAGATTTGGCTGCAGTGAAGGCCTTCAATATCCGTGCTGATCTTTCTCTTCCAGCAACTTACATTTTTGACAAGAACGGCGATATCGCTTGGGGTTTTGTTGGCGAGCAACCTCACCAACGCCCCAGCGTTGCTGTGCTTCTTGAAGAAGTTAAGAAACTCAAATAGGTCTATTGCCTGTGTCGAACGA
>WFTN01000218.1 GCA_015485455.1 Planctomycetota bacterium
GTTAAGGACGGCATGCTGTTGGCTTTTGATCGTCTGCAAGAAACGGATTCAGTTCAGTTGGTTCATCGACGCAATCGTCCTCGCAGCCCTCGGAAGTGGGATGTAGACGAAACGCTCTGGACGGATTTTTCTGCTGACTCCCATCGGGCCAGGGAAATCCGGTCGATCTCTTCTGAGCAGATTTCTTCTTGGCTTTCGGGTTTGGTGAAGCAAGGTTTTATCGACTTGGTTGACCCAGGTGCAGCGACTCGCCAGATGTACGAGCAGGCGCGTGAATCGGGTTCGAAGGTCTTGAGTTTGATCCGGCCTATGATGAAAGCAGAGAAGATCCCTCTGCGCCGCCGGGGTCTTGTGGCCTTGGCGGGGGTGTTGCGCGGGGAAGAAGCAGCTGCATTCTTGCGCCGCGCTTGTTCCGACTCTTCTCTCTCAGTGCGAACGGCTGCGGTCTTTTGCCTGAGCCGCTTTTCCGCAAGCTATGGGGCTCATTTCGCCGCCATGTGCGAGAAAGAGAAGAACCTGACTTTGAAGTTGAGCACAGCTTTCTTGGCAGCTCATGCTGGAGAAAAGCGGGGCCTTGATGAACTCGTGGCTATGTACTCGGAAGAAACCTCTCACTTCTTGCGTTTGCAAGTGGTTCAACTGGTGGCAAGGGTGGAGCGTCCTTTGGCAGGTCGGGCAGAATTCTTGACTTCTGTCATTGAGAGATGCAAGTCATGGAGGGACAGAGAGATCTTCGGTGCCGCCATGCGGGGTCTTTCAAAGACCAAGGAGAGTGCCTTGGCCCGGAAGCCCCTCAAGATTCTGCTGGACATGGACGGTGTTGGCCAAAGGATGAAAACTTTGGTCAGGCAGACACTTCAGAGTTTGAAGCCCTAACCCAACCCATTCATGTGATCGCCCCTGAGGCCATGAATTGCTTCGTCTAGTCTCAGGCCCACCTTGATTCCTGGGGAGAGAATCAGGGTCTTTCCAAAGCCAAACACACAAGATTGCTCGTGGATGCGCCCACCAAGGTGGGAAGAGTCTGCATGTCAATGACCACTAAGTTGAATGCCATGTAGGCGATGAATCCAGGAGGCAAGCAGGGTAAGGATGGCATAGTTAAAATGGCCTGGGCCGTCCCTGCTGGGGTGATGACACCTTGTGGATGGAGGAAGAACCCAGGTGTTGTGCCGGAGCATGCCGCTGGATTGAGGATGACAGGGGCGCCAGTCCCTCCAGCTTGGATGAGGCCAATGGACTGGAAGAAGAACTCATCGACTAAGAGTGGGGAAGTCCGGCTGTCTGGGAGCTGGAAGGGAATACCACCGCCTAAGGGGCGAAGGGGCTCGGCTAAAGATGCGGTGCAAACCGTGTCCGTCATGAGAGAATACAAAATGGCATAGGGCATCCCAGGGTAGTCCGGAGCTTCCATGTCAATGACGATCTGGGTGTTGTGAACCCCAGACAGCACACGGGGCAGGCCGGTGTTGACACTCACGCCGTCGGAGGAGGTGAGTGTCAAACGGAGCATAGTCTTGCGAAATGTGATATCGATGGGACTTATATTCTCGCTGCCGATGTAGGGTAAGACCGGTCTTTGAGCGACGGCCCGGTTGTATACGTAAATTCCAGGAACTCCAGAGTTCTTGCTCCGTCCAGCCAAGAACAAATTGCCATAGTTGTCGGCATGCACGCCGGCGGGAGAGGTCATGTCCGTCAATGATCCGAAGTCGAGGAAGAGGGTGGTTGTTGTGCTGCCGCTTGCGCCGGCCACTTCGACAATCTGAGTTGGCCCTGAACCATAATCGCTGACCACATAGATGAGGTTACTTTGGTCCCGGGGCACGGTGACGCCAATGGGGCCGAAGCTACTGATGGAAGCCGCGATATTCACATGCTCAACAAGGATACCGGTGGCGACATCGAGGGCCAGAACGTTGCCCCCCGCTTGATTCGCAACAAAAATGGTGTCCCCAGCGAAGTTGATGGCGATGGAACGGGGATGAACCAGAAGAGGATCGGTGATCAACTGCAACATGGTGCCCGTGTCGTCAAACTCCATAATCATCGAACTGCCAGAGTTGTTGCCAAAGCTACACCAAATGTGATCGTCAGCAGGATTGATCAGTATGTCTTGAGCTTTGGTACCAGCAAAAAATGGCATGGCATCTGGAGTCAAAGCTGAACCGGTGTAGCGCAATATATCGTCGCCCCGAGCTACATAAAGATCGCCGTTATTGGCGAATGCAGCACCGCGGAATTGCCCTGAACCAGCAGAAGTGAGGGTGCTCAAAAGTCCACCAGAGTGAGTGTAGAGCCTTAGCTCCCCATCGCTGCCGTTCATCTGAGTGCCCCGATCAACTACGACGTATTCGGTTTCTTCAAAGGTCTGAGCAGAAAGTGTCAGGCAGAAGGTCAAAGCCAGAATCAGAAAACTTAGTTGTCTCAACATCGCGCCGCATCTCTCATCAGGGTTCTTCGGTGTTCGGGCGCTGGTACTATACCGGAGCAGGGATGACTCTTCGACGAAAAGCTGGCGATTCTCTTCCGATTCTCTCCAAGGAAATTGTTGATGCCGGAAAAGAACCCACCTGCCATGTCC
>WFTN01000219.1 GCA_015485455.1 Planctomycetota bacterium
GCAAGGATCGGAACCCTGCAAGCTCTGCGACGACTCCGGCTGGGTTTCCTGCAAATCAAAGGACCACCCTTCCCCCAAGAAATGTCGTCTCAAATCGAAACACATGTGCTCTTTGATTGTGAAGGCGAAGTGCTGCTATGGCGAAAACCAAGTCCCTTGCAACGCATGTCTGGACCAAAAGGCCCAGAAAAAGCATCGCGCTTTAGGAAAGAAGGCTCGGGCCTGGCGTAAGAAAAACCGGGAAGTGAGCCGCGATACGGGTGTTCGCTTCAGTCATGTCCAAATCGGAAACGTGATCTTTCATTGTTCGTTTCGCAATTGGCGCTTTCAGAAAATCGGCACCCTCAAGCAAGGTCCAGCCACCCACGTTTTCGCCCAGCGAGTGCAAACCATTGCCAAAGAGTTTGAGAGTGAATTGGGGGCAACCCTCAGGCAACCAATTGAATTGTTTCTTTGTGCTAGCTATGCAGAGATGCTGGCAACAGCCCGCATTTATGCCCCGTCCAAGACCAAAGCGACCTCTCCATTTCGCTCCGCATCCTTGGGTGTTCCCAGAGCATTCATTTTCCCTGCTGGGAAAGACACCTACGTCGATAAGGGTCTCCATTCCCACCTCGCCCACCAAGCAGCTCATCTCCTGGTGCAGGCTTCCACCAAGAACTTGAGCAAGATCCCTCCCCCATGGCTGGACGTTGGCATCGCTCATTGGTTTGAGTTTCGGCATTTCAAAGGGAATTCAGGTTGCACAACATTTTGCTTGGGTCGGTATTATGCCGATCCCAAATGGGATCAACCGCGCAAGTGGGCCCGCGGATTGTCGAAGAGATTCAGGGGTAAGAATGTCATTTCCTTCGCTGCTCTCGAGAAGAAAGAGTTCCTCAAGTTTGATCATTTCGATCATGCCCTGTCTTGGTCTTTGGTCTCGTCGCTCTTGAGGCAACGCCCAGAGAAGTTCAAGAAGTTCTTCCAGGTTTGGTCCCAGACTCAAAACATCGGATTCGCTGTGCGAGAGGGGTTTGGTTTATCCATGGAAGAGTTCAACGCCCAGTGGCATAAGGACTGTAAAGCAGGAAAGCTCTGAATAGAGTTTGGCCTGACCCCACGCTCTGCATCGAGCAAAATTTAATCATATATGATTGAAAATTGCGACATTATGGGGAAAATCAATCAAATATGAGCTCATTTACTGAGAAAAGTCCTTGCCGAGCTTGTTCCGGCACCCAGCAAAGTCGATACTATCATATGTGATCGCATTTGGTCATATTTCATCTCATTCAATCATGGGTGATAGCATGAAGATCGACAAACTCAGTCCAATTCCCTTCGCCTTAGAGGAAATGGGCAAACGCCTCAGCCGGATTCGCAAGCAGCAAGGACATTCTCAAGAAGTCTTGGCGCAAGAGGCTGGCATTGGCGTTGCCACTCTCCGTCGAATGGAAGACGGACACGATGCTCAAATGAGCTCCTGGATCAAAATACTGGGGGCCTTAGACATGTCCTCCGCCGTCAACGCTTTCCTGCCAGAAACCTTCATTTCGCCCATGGCTGAAGTCAAAGGAAAAGGAAAGAGAAAACAACAAACCCGCCCACGGTCCACAGGCAACACTTGGGGAGATGAAACCCCATGACCACGGCCACTGTCAATCTCTGGGGCACAACTATCGGTTACATTTCCATGGGGCCCCAGGAAAGATTCGCTCGCTTCGAATACGATCCAGCATTCGCCAGCCGCGGCATTCAGCTTGCGCCACTCAAAATGCCCGTGCAAAGTCATCGTGTCTTTCAATTTCCCGATCTACATCCTCGTGCCTTCCACGGTCTCCCGGGCCTCATCGCCGACAGCCTTCCGGACCGCTACGGCAACCGCCTCATCGATGTGTGGTTAGCTCAAACTGGACGCAAGCCAGAAGAGTTCAATGCCGTCGATCGCTTATGCTACACCGGCACAAGAGGCATGGGAGCTCTCGAATTTGAACCCGCCACAGAAGCTCCCCTCAATGACGATCGAAAATTAGAAGTAAAAGAACTCGTCGAACTCGCTTCCATGGCATTCGCGGACAAAGAAACTCTCGACACCAAACTGACAAGCGCCCAAGGTGCCCAAGCACTCCTCGACATCCTGAGTGTCGGCACTTCCGCTGGAGGTGCCAGGGCCAAAGCCGTCATCGCCTTTGACCCGAAGACACGCCAAGTCCGTTCTGGCCAAATTGATCAGGGAGGAAACTACGAACATTGGCTCATCAAGTTCGATGGTGTGGCCTTTAGCGGCGACTGGGGAGTGGCTGACCCAGCGGGGTATGGACTCTTAGAATACTCCTATTACTTGACCGCTCGAGATTGCGGAATCAACATCATGCCAAGCCAGATCTTCAGCGAAAATGGCCGCAATCATTTCATGACCCAGCGTTTCGATCGAGAGACCGGCGGCAAGAAGAAGTTTGTCCAGACATTCGCTGCTCTTGCCCATTTCGATTTCTGGGAAAGTGGACTCCACTCATACGAACAACTCTTCTTAACTATGAAACAACTCAGCTTGCCCCAATCAGACTTAGAAGAGCAATTTCGCCGAGTCCTTTTCAACATCGTCGGTTGCAATCAAGATGACCACGTCAAGAACTTCGCCTTCATGATGGATCGCCAAGGGGCTTGGCACTTGGCCCCGGCTTACGATCTATGCCACGCAGAAGGCAGTCACTTCACCAAGAACCACCAACTGAGCATCAACGGCAAGACCAACGATTTCGTCCGGGCTGATATCAAACACTTAGCCGACTACATTGGGCTACCCCGTGGTCGCGACAAACTCATCTTGGATCAAGTCACCCTGTCGTTTTCGACATGGCATGAAAAAGCAAAACAGCTCAACATTCCTAAGGACATTCAAACTCACGTCACCAGAACTCTCAGGCTGAAACTATAGCCTGGGTGAAATCCGCAAGTCGACAACAAGACGGCCACTTCCCTCGGCCATATAGCAAGCACACTCCTATCTTATTCGCTAAACCGTGACTTTTGCTTCTCGAGAATTGACGCCGTTTGAGAGACCCCTTAAGGTCCCCCTGCCAGTCAGAAAAAGCGTGCTAAAACACGTCGTCTCTATCCTCCGATTCCAAAAAAAGGCGTCGCCAGAATGTTGGAAACACCTTCCTCACGTCGCTACTTACTTTTCGTTCTCGTAGCCTGCTTCATTGGGCAAACGGCCATGGTCTATTTTGATGATAGTGGCCGTCAAAAACCGCCACTTTCAGATAGAGCTCAGATTGGTTGGCAGGTGTGGCACAAAAACAACTGTCAAAGTTGTCACCAAATATTTGGTTACGGCGGTTTTCTTGGGCCAGACTTAACCAACGCCATCGATCAGCTCACACCAGAACGATTACAGTCGATTCTGACTGTTGGCGCCAAACCTATGCCAGCATTCCATCTGTCCGAAAATGAAATTGACGGGGTCGCGGCACTCTTAGGTGAACTCAATGGACTCGGTGTTGGGCAACTGAGACTGAAGACGACTCCCCCAGCACCAGCATTGCTGGATCAGTTCATCGAAGACCTCAGTCAACAAGTACCCCTTTCCCCTTCTGCTCAGCTCGGCCGCAAGGTTTTCAAAGAAAAGAAATGTATCACCTGTCATTTACCGAATCTTCAGAACACAGCCCAAGGCCCTGATCTATGTCAAGCTTTGGAACGTCTCGGCAATGACGGCATCACGGCAACGATCAGAAACGGTCGCTTGGCCGCTGGCATGCCAGCCTTCGATCTCACCTCAACTGAAGAGCAAGGAATTTGTGCCTTCTTCGGTTGGCTCAAGGCGAACTCCAAAGGTCTTGCCGCAAACTTTAAGTCGGCCCAAGAAAGCGGAGATACAAGTCGTCTCCCTTGGTTTGAGTATTCCAAATGAACAATGAACTAGCTGCCGGCCAAAGAATGATATTCGTTCTCATGCGCTGCGCCCTGGCATGCCTCATGATCGCCATTTTCGGTGGAGCCATTTCAGTGGTCTTCTACTTCAAGGATACGGCGAGCTTCCTCAATAGCATGGGCATTGAATTCCAAAACTTAAGACCAGTCCACACCACTTTTGCCTCCTGCTGGATCTTCCTGGGGGGCATAACTTGTGTCTTCCACTATCTCTACCACGCACATGGTGAAATGAGTCTCGGGGAAAGACAGCGTTTTCGCCTTCAGATGACCCTTTGGGGGCTTGCAGGCGCCGGAATCTTACTGACCTTGCCTTTCGGGATTTCTTCGGGCCGGGAGTACTTGGGCTTTCATCCGGTATTCTCCATGCTCATTGTGCTGGGGTGGTTGGCCTTCGCCCGCACCTATTTCGGGCGGGTCCGACGGGGGTTTTGGTCCCAACCGGTCTACGTTTACATGTGGGCCACGGGAATCGTTTTCTTTCTCTACACCTTCATCGAAGGCCATGCATATCTGATTCCCTCGATACGCAACAACCCCATCGCTGACCTGCAAATCCAATGGAAACACTGTGGCACTGTAGTGGCTTCCTTCAACATGTTGGTTTACGGTTCATTGATGTATGTAGGAGAGCAGTTGAGTGGCGACAAGACATATGCCCGTTCACGAAAGGGTTTTGCCTTCATGGGCGTCGGACTGCTCAATAGTTTTACTAACTATGCCCACCACACTTATCACCTGCCCCAAGCTGACTTAATCAAATGGATCGCGTTCATCGTGAGCATGCTTGAAATTGTGATTCTCGCCAGCATCTTTTTGGACTTGAAACGATCCATAAAAGCCAAAACACCAACGGATCGATTCTTCGCCCCAACAGGATTCATGAGCATTGCGCGTTACTGGTCTTTCGGCCTGCTCGTAGTGGCCTTGCTCATTTCTGTGCCGCCCCTCAACTCTTTCATACACGGCACTCATGTGGTCATGGCTCACGCCATGGGAAGCGAAATCGGGATCGACTCCTTCATCATCTTCGCCGTCTTCACCTACATCCTGAGCTCCGTGTTCGAACGGTGTTGGGCCACCCAGAAGATTCTCGAGTCGCCTGAGTTTCGCAGCTTGGTCCGCGGGGCTCACTGGACTCTCGTGGCGCTATTTTCTTGGCTTGTGGTGAGTGGTTTGGCGGTGGCGGGTACCAGAGCTTTCGGCAAACCCGCACCGGATTTGATCGCCCGAATGGGGCCAACGATGCTGGTGACCATCGCCGTCATACACGCCTACTACTTAACCCGCATCTTCTTGACCCTTTGGCCCCTTACCAAAGCGCCTGGGCTCCGTCGTGAGCAGGAGTTGGATATTCTCCCGAAAGCCCACTACGAAGGCATCGCTTCTAAGAGCGACTCTCAAGCTTAGGGTATAAGTGTTCTGCTAGACTGAGTACTCTGTCTTGATCCAGCCGAATAGCGTAAGCGAAAAAAATGGGTGGGACACCTGCGAACAAGCCGTCCCACCCAAATCAGTCTTAGGCCACTTCTGTTTCATCTTCTGCGAACCAACGATAAACCGTTGGCAACACAAGAAGAGTAAGGACCAATGAGCTAATCAGCCCACCAATGACCACAGTGGCCAGAGGGCGCTGGACTTCAGCACCAGCACTGACAGCAAGAGCCATGGGCACAAAGCCGATGATGTCAGTCAAGGCTGTCATGAGCACAGGGCGCAAGCGCGTATGAGATGCTTCTCGGGAGGCATCCACAATACTCTTGCCAGCTTCTCGCTGTCGAACAATGTACGACACCAAAACCACCCCATTCATCACAGCGATACCAAAGAGAGCAATAAAACCGACTCCTGCGGAAATCGAGAATGGATAGCCTCGAATCAAGAGGGCAGCGATGCCACCGGTCAATGCCAAAGGCACGTTGAGGAAGATCAAGAGCCCAAGTTTCAAAGAACCAAAAGTGGAATAGAGCAAGACGAAAATCAAGAGCAAGGCCAAGGGTACCAGCAAGGTCAGTCGCTTGGCTGCTTCTTCAAGATTCTCAAACTGTCCACCCCACTTCATCGTCCATCCAGGGGGGAGGTTAGCCTCTGCGTCAACACGCTTCTGAGCTTCAGCCACGGCGGAAGCAAGGTCTCGACCACGAACATTAGCCTCAACGGTAATTCGGCGATTGATGTTCTCACGGCTAATTTGCGCCGGCCCTGTTTCCAGGGTGATCTTCGCCAATTGAGCCAATGGGATACCAGAACCTCCACTTGATGCCGTCACCTTGAGGTCGCCAATGCGTTCCAAGTCGGCTCGCACGGAAGGATCGAAACGGGCTTGAAGCACGAAACGTTTTTGCCCCTCAATGACGGTCCCCAAAGGTCTGCCAGCAACAGTCTCAACGACATCCAGAACATCGCGCACGTTAATTCCCAACCGCGCAATCGCCTTGCGGTCCAAGACGATACGCATCGTTGGAAGACCAACTGTCTGCTCAACTTTCACTTCTTCCATGCCTGGGACGGTTCGAACGATAGCCGCGACTTTGTCAGCCTCTTTCTTCATGTCATCGAGAGAACCAGAGCTGGCGAAGATCTTGAGAGCAACATCAGAACGAACACCACTGATTAACTCTGCAACCCGAAGCTCGATCGGTTGAGAATAACTCAACATCACCCCAGGAACGGCATCCTTGAGTTTCGTATCAATAGCTTTGATGAGCTCTTCCTTGGTATCAAACCTCCAAGTATCCGGGTGGTTCAGAATCACATAGGTGTCACTGATTTCCACGCCCATGGGGTCGGTAGCAATTTCAGCTCGTCCTGTCCGTGAAACAACTGTCTTGACCTCAGGGAAGGACTTCACCACAGCTTCAGCCATGAGGCTAACTTCATTCGATTTCTCGAGCGAAACACTGGGGACACGCCAAATCTGCATGGCGATCGCCCCTTCATCTAAGTGAGGAATGAACTCAGCACCCAAGAAAGGTGTCACTGCCAAACTTGCCACAAAAAGACCAAAAGCAGCGAGTGCCGTGGTCTTTGGACGGCGAAGCACACCATTCAACATAGGGCTGTAGATGCGTTTGGCGACTCTAAAGAGAACTGGCTCTTTTTCGATGGGTTTCTTGAGAAAGAAAGTAGCCAGAACGGGCATCAGCGTCAGGGCACATAGGAGTGACCCCGCCATGGCAAAGACCACAGTAAGTGCCATCGGACCGAACATTTTCCCTTCAACCCCTCGCAGGGCCAAAATTGGAAGATAAACGATCATGATGATGCCAACTGCGAAAACACATGGCCTTCCTACTTCTTGGCAGGCGAGACGCACTTTCTCGAGATGAGAAACTCCGGTTTCATCCTTGTGCTTTCGCAAGTATCGCACGATGTTCTCGACGATGACAACCGCCCCATCGACAATAATACCAAAGTCAACGGCGCCCAAGGACATGAGGTTGCCGGAGATACCAGCAAGTTTCATACAGATCAAAGCAAAGAGCATGGAGAAAGGAATCGCAGAGGCCACCAAGAGACCGCCGCGCAAACTACCGAGCAAGAGCAGCAGCACAACAATGACCAGAACACCTCCTTCGACGAGGTTCGTGGCCACAGTCTTGATGGTGCGGTCGACGAGTTCGGTACGATTATAAAACGTATCGATTGTGACGCCTTCAGGAAGTGTCTTCTGCAATTCTTGAATCTTGTCATGGACATCAATGGAAACGGTTCGCGAGTTAGCCCCCATGAGCATCATGACAATGCCAATGACTGCCTCGCGATCACCATCACGGGTCACTGCACCTTGGCGAATCATCGGGGAAAATTCGGCCTTGCCTAAGTTGCTGACGTAAATCGCCGTGCCTTTGTCATCGTGCCCGACAACGACATTGGCCAAGTCTTCTAATGATCCCACCAGCCCTTCCCCGCGGATGAGGTATTGCTCACCGGCATGGGCAATGTAGCCGCCGCCAACGTTTTGATTGTTCGTTTCAATCGCGGTAAAAACTTCACTCAATGAGAGGCCGTAGGCTGCCAAGCGGTCCGGATCAATGGTCACTTGATATGTCTTGAGCTCACCTCCAAAGGAGTTGACTTCGACAACCCCAGGCACAGAGCGCAACTGATAGTTAACATCCCAATCCAAAATTTGACGCAGTTGCATAGGCGTGTAGCCTTCACCACGCACCTCGAAACTATAAATCTCCCCTAAACCAGTAGAAATAGGCCCCATCTCTGGGCTACCGTACGCTTCAGGAATGGCCCCCCTGGCTTCAATCAGTCTTTCGCCCACCAATTGGCGGGCCCAATAAATGTCCGTTCCTTCTTCAAAAACAACGGTCACAACGGAGAGACCAAACTTAGAAACAGAGCGCAGTTCTTCGATTCGCGGAAGACCACTCATGGCGGTCTCTACAGGAAAGGTGACGAAACGTTCCATTTCCTGAGGTGCGAGGCCTGGGCTGTTGGTAAGAACTTGAACTTGGACATTCGTGACGTCTGGCACAGCGTCGATGGGAAGCTCTTGATATGAGCGCACCCCGATCACCGCAAGCAGAAGCCACAAAACAATAACCAAGAAACGGTTATTGATTGAGAAGTTGATAATACTGTTAATCATGATGTGCCTTTCTAGTGACTGTGGCCTCCGCCGAGTTCACTTCGGCGGGCCATGGATTTCAGAAAGAATGTTCCCGTAACAGCGATTCTGTCGCCGGGATCAACACCACTCAGAATTTCAACCAATCCTCTTGCCCCTTTTTTCAAGACGACTTCTTTTCTTTCGAAGGTATGCTCGTCTTCTTGCACGAAGATAAAGTTCTCTTCTCCTTCATGCACAACAGCGGCTTCTGGCACGACAACGCGCCCCATCCGCGTATTGGTGACAAGTTCGACGGACCCAAACATACCTGGGCGAATCGGAAATTTCTCTGCCCAGCTATCAATGGGTTTGTTTTCAAGCTCGACACGGATGTCCACCGTCCGTGTTTGCTCTGAAACTGTGTAACCAACAAGAGTGACCGTACCGGGAAGACCGACATTGGGAATAGCGTCTAAGTTGACGATTGCCTTCTGTCCCGTACGCGCCGCTGTCAGATCTTTCTCGTAGATCGATGCCAATACCCACAAGCGAGAGAGATCATAAATCTCGAAAAGCACCATGTTGTTGTCGACGTATTCGTCCATGGTGATATCGCGTTTGACCACGATTCCATCTCGAGGTGCGCGAATAACGAAACGACCGTAATGCTTGTTGGCTCCTGTTGAGAAGTCTTGAATCTCTTCGTCGCTCAGCTCAAGGACACGCAATCGATCCCGATCAGCGACTTCCTCAATACGAGCTTGGCGCAAAGCAACTTCAAGTTCCAAGATGCGGGTATCACGTTCCGACTTGAAAGCAGCCAATTGCCGTTCCTTATTCAAACGAGCCATCTGGACAGCCTTCTCCGCATCGAGAAAGGGTCGCAGAGTCGAAATTCGCTTTTCTTGAAGCGCTTTTTCGCGCTCATAGATCTTCGTGGTAACAGCAATCGCGCCGTTGAGTAGCTTATTGAGAGCTTCGGAACGGTGATCAAACAGCTCTTTCGCTTTCTGAAGGGTTTCTTCCGCGGCCTTTGTGGTGGCACGGCTTTTTAAGAATTCCCCCACCGTATTGCCGAGGGCAACACTGTCGAGCTCAACCAAGATTTCTCCGGTCTTGACGTGTTCACCTAGCCCTTTGTGTATCTTGCGAACAATGCCCCCAACCCGAGGATTGACATGAGAGAGGGTGTCTTCGTTGCGAGAAACCCGGGCAACAAGTCGCAGGACTTCTTCAATTTCACCAGCTTTGGCGATCACTGAAGTCACTTTGGCCGCTTTCAGTTGGTCATCATCTAGAACGATATCTTGGTGTTCACCCTCTTCACCATGTTCGTCATGGCCCCCATGACCACCGTGTCCTTCTTCACCGCCTTTTTCTCCCTTGCCAGGGCCGCAAGCTGTCAGCGGGAAAAGCAAGGCACAAAGAAAGGTGAATAGAAGGGCCATTGAAATATGCTTGTGAATTCTCATTGCTATTTTTCCTCCTCTTTGGAGCTCGGTTCTTGTTCGACGACGCTTCCGGCGACGGTCTCAACTAAGAGCTCTGCTTGCGCCATGCGAATTTGTGCGTCTAAGTATTTTCTGCGGGCGTCTAAGACTTGCCGCTGGGATGTCAGAATCTCAAAGAAGGTGACTTCTCTTTCTCGAAACGCTTCATCGTTGAGCCTGAGGCTCTCAATGAGGCGCGGCATCAATTGCATCTCATAGGAGGTCACGTTGCGCTTCGCGTTCTCTAAGGTCGTGATCGCCTTATTCACTTCAGCTCGAAGCATATGAACCGCGGCTCTCACGTCTTGAGCAACCCTGGCTCTTTGGGCCATAGCAGTCTTGATGGCATAGGCATTGAAGTTCGAGAAAATAGGAAGAACAATATCAATAGCCGTTCCAACAGAAACCAGAGGCCATTGCTGAGCAATCTCCAAACGCAATGCCTCTTCAGATCTCTGATAGAGGGCCAGAAGCGCCTGAAGATCAGGGCGTTGGGTCATGGCTTTCTCAGTCAGCATCTTTCGGTCGATAGCTGGAATGGTTCTCCTCTTGAACGGATCCTTCGTGGTTTTCAAGTTAAGTCCCGCTGTAGGGCGCAACCCAAGAAGTGCGTTGAGGGCTTGCCGCGCGAGAGCAAGCTCACCAACAAGTTTGATGCGATCCTGCTCGAGAGAGGCCGCATCAATCTGTGCCAAGTTCGCCTGAATCGCTGTGGCGGCCCCATTGTCTCGAGCTTCCACAATGAATTGTGACGTGCGCTCAACAATATTTCTCAGACTCTTATTCTGCGCAAGACGAGCTTGAGCTCCTAAAACCTCCAAGAATTGTCTGCGAACAGCCCGAGAAAGCTGCCATTCTCCGGCGAGAATTTTCTGGCGGACTTCTTCGATCCTTGCTTCTGCACCGCCCTCCCGAGCGCTGATCTCCCCTGGTCTGGGGAGTGTCACGGAGATTCCTGAGCTTGCAATGATGTCCGCCGTCGTCGGAGCTATGCCATCCGCTACCTCGGCGGCCAAATAGTTGGCAAAATCGAACCCAAACCCAATGGTCGGGTCTGGAAGAAGCCCTGCCTCAACTAATTGAGCTTCGGCTATCCCAGCTTCAGCGCGAAGGGCCGCAAGAGTCGGGTTATGAGTGACGGCCCATGCTGCGGCCTCTTCTGCAGTGATGGCAGCATTCTTGGCTATCATGGCTGCCCCGTTTTCGGGCTGCCCTCCAGTTTCTGACCCTGGGGATGCTGCCGAGTTTAATTCAGCAAGTATGGTCATAGGATCAAGGGGCTGTGCTTCATAGGAAACACAACCGCCCAGTAGTGTGACTCCAATGAGGAGCCATCTTAGTCGTGGACGCAGGCGCGGTTGGCGCATATCAAAGGACCCAATCACGGGCTATCCTCCTCGTCGTTGAACGTTATGAATATCGGATTATGAACCTCTAAGACTGGGAACAGTCTGGTGTTCAGCTTTGCTGTGGGGATTCGCCAGAAACGGCGGACTATGATTAGATCTGAAGCGAAGTGGTGAGGTTCTTTACCGAGACCGGTGCTGTAAGACTCATGGGCCTGTACGTCGCCCTAAGGACTCGGGGAGCTTCAAATCGCGGGATGCTTAGAAGTGGTTGGGCTGATGCCACGTTTTGATCGAATTCAAAATTCTTGGCAGTTAAGGCATCCCGGGTCGCTCGCAGTCGGGGACCAGACAGGACCAAGTCGGTGCAGTCACCACAGGATTTTGGTTGGCCAAGAATGAAAACTTGGTGAGCCGATGAAACCTGAGCTGCGAGATGAGATTCGGGATTGGAAGAGGCGCAACACGAGCCACGAGCACGCTCTACAGCGATCGAGCCATCGGCCTTGATGCATAAAACCGAGCCTTTGCTCAGCATCATGACGTTGCTGAGCAGGAGTAATCCAAGGCATAGGAAATGTGTCATCTTCTTAATCATGGTCCGGTGGATAATTACCTATTTTCCCAGGGTTTTCAAGCTAACCCTTTTCCCCATCGGCATTTTCCCCAACTCCTCCGCGCCATTCTCCTGAGAAATCTGACAGAAGATCAGGGCTTGTTGCATGTGCTTTCTCTATCAACGAGTTAGGAAAAGGAGCACTCCCCAAATACAGAGAATTCGTGGGAAATCTATGGAAGCGCCAACTCATGACTCCTGCTTTCTGTTGGGATATGTGATGGTGCTTCAAAGTCATGACAAGAAAGGACTCACCTTTCGTCCATTTCCAGATGATCCGAGACTTTTCCAGAAGCATGCGCGATGTGCAGCCCAACCAACCGTGCTACCAGAATCGTCAAATAGAGTTGGCCAACAATCGCCTCCGCACCAACAAGGAGTCTGGCAAACATAGTTGTTGGCACCACATCGCCTAGACCTAAGGTCGTCAAAGTCGCAAAGCTGAAATACAAATACTCAGCAAAAATTGGCGCCTCTTGCACTCCAACGCCCTCAGTAAAGACGATAAGTGGGCGGTCAGCCAGAGCGTGAACCGTCATAAAAGCGAAAGCAAAAAGAAGCCCGATCAGCACGTAGACACACCCGGCACCAAGAATTCTGTCGACGGTAACATCCCCTCCCTTCATCACATCCAACAAGAGGAGACCCGTGGTGAGTGAAATGACACAGAGGTTCAGGAGGCTCATGATCATGTTGATCCAACCGTGACCATGGTCACTTGTTCGAAAACAAATAAGAGCTGTGATACTGGCGACAACAGCCGCAATGGCAAGCCCACTCACTACCCGCAAGTAGCGCGGTTGGGCAACGAGAGCCCGGACACCCCCGACAAAGACACCCCAGAACACGAGATTCCAAGCGATGAGGCCCTGGAGGCCATACCCCAAGATGGGATAGATCAAACCCAGAGCACAGAGGGCCAAGAACAAGACAAGATAATGTCCTCCAACGTGAAGACCGGAGCGGGACTTGGCGCTGCTACGGACTTTGAATGTTTCGCCAGACTTCATGAACCTTACCTCCCAACGACTTCGACAAGCCTCCTCCTGTTCCTCATGACACTGAAAAAAGGGGCAATCGCTGTTCAAAACTAATACTTCATGGGATATGTAAACAGAAAAATCGGCTGGTGAGGTTGCTTTCATCCTCCCCAGCCGATTTTCAAATGGAACTCAACATCGGTCATACCCAATGGCGATTGGATTAAAGTTGGGTTCCTTAGCTTTTGTCGATTAAAACGAAGCGAACTACTTCGCCAACTTTTTCATCTTGTCGGCGTCACTCAGCGCCTTCCATTTTGGCAAACAATCTTCGCAACAGAAGCCAATCTTCTTGCCCATATGCATTGTTGTATAGGCGGTGCTAACAGGATCTCCCATAATGGGGCATTTCGTGTTCACAATGCCAGCCTTGGTAAGAGCGGCAAGATCCGTAGAACCTTTTTCAGCCCCGTGATCATGTGCGTCACCATCGGAATGATCGTGACCGTCAGCATGATCATGTCCATCTTCCGCACTGTGAGAATGCCCATCATCATGACCACCTTCATTGTGATCGTCTTTGTCGCCACAAGAAGCAAGCGCGAATAGAGCAACAAGCAAGACTGCCGTTGTTAAGAAAATTCGATTCATTTCAATCTCTCTCTTCATTTCAGGAAAAATAGTTCAGGCCATAAATGAGGGTTCCACCGAGATGCCCGGTGAGTCCCACTGACAAGGCGCTCAAGAAAAGTGTCGAACGATAAAATCTAACTAAGATCTTGTCGCCTCCAGAGCGCTGCCATTCAGCGAAGGCCACACTCAACACCCCAAGGACGCTGGTCATAACACCCGCAAAACGATGTCGTTCAAAGACAATCAACAAGTCGCCACCTTGGTCATTTTGGTAAGCCACCGCAAAGCCCAAGGCCACTGCAATCACACTAGAGATTGCACCAACAATTACAAGTGGGCGAACGGCAACGCCGTAAGACTCTGTTTTCTTGAAGATTGCCCAAACTTCCAGGAGCGCCGCGAGGATCAAGAAGGCGATAGGAAAATGAATGATCACCGGGTGAAACCGCCCAATGGACTTGATAATTCCCTCTGAATCTTTGTGATTCCCATGATCGTGCTCTTCCTTCTCGCCGTCCTCCTGGCCATTGTGGTGCCCAGACTTTTCTGCTTCAGCTGGAGCAGCCTTTGGTAGGGCAGCTAGGTATTTCTGGGGATTGGCCAAGAACTTCGATTTACATCTCTTGCAGCATACTCCAATGTTACGACCAAGATACTCGAAGACGACAGCATCATCCCCCAGCACTTCATCAGGAGTCACAGGGCAATTTTCGTTGATCGGATTTTGGCCGAAAACCGATCCGGACATCAAGACAAGTAGGGCCCACAAGGCGAAGCAGCTCACCTTATGTCCCCGACTTGACATGACCTCGAACGGCCTAGTGATCATGACCACCATGGTCATGTCCCTTTTCCTTGCCCTTTTTGGTTTCTTTGGACTTCTTGTAGGCGGCCAGGTATTTCTTTGGGTTCTTGGCGAAATCGCCAGCACATCCATCGCAACAAATATTGATAATCTGATTGTTGTAGACAATGAAATTATCTGCTTGGATCTTTTCGTCGGCCATCACGATGCAATGAGTGTTGCCCAGATCAGTCAATTTTTTCTTGGATGTCAGACGAGCCAGGTGTTTATTTGGCTCCTTACGGAACTTCTTGTCGCATCCACCACAACAGAAATGAACAACGTGTCCCTGGAAGGTCGTCGTGACGTTCTTCTTTGACTTCCCTTTCATGATTGGACACTTGGGGTTCTTAATGTCGATATTCTTTGATGCGGGATACGCCTTGGCGTAGAAATCCTTGGGAGCGGCCTTCACCTTCTTCACGCAAGCCTTGCAGCAAACGAAAATCTTTTCGCCGTTGTATTTGACGGCCAAGTTTTTCTTAACTGGTTTACCGCTAATGGGACACTTCTTGTTGCCAAAGAAAGGTGTTTCAACCTTCTGAGCCATACCACTCGAGCAAAAAAGAATGGCTGCACTTGCGACCAAAATCATGTTCAACATTTTCATAATAGATCCTTTCCAAACAATTGATCTCACGACTTCTTGAAGTGAGACTTCGTCGACATTCCGCCGACACAAGATCCACGCTGCCCACATGACAGCGTAGCATTCTTCAAACAGGACGAGCTTCAAAGAAGCAACATCGTTATTCTCCCGAACTCACAGCGGGATGATCTTGCCTTTTCTTCTTGTCTTTTCTCTTCTGAATCCGAATCTGCTTTCGAAGAGTCATCTCTTGAATCAAGCAGTAGAGAACCGGGACAACGAACATGGTCATCAACTCAATCGTCATACCGCCAACAGATGGAATAGCCATAGGAACCATGATGTCCGACCCTCGCCCCGTGGAGGTTAAGACAGGCAACAAAGCTAAGATCGTCGTGGCCGTTGTCATCAAACAAGGGCGAGCGCGGCGACCGCCCGCTTGAACAATCGCTTCGCGAACAGCCTCGATGGTCTCTGGCTTACGTTCGTCAAAGCTCTGCTTCAAGTAGGTTCCCATAACGACACCATCATCCGTCGCGATTCCAAAGAGGGCCAAGAAACCAACCCAAACTGCGACACTCAGATTGATGGGGCCCACTTGGAACAAAGTCCGCATGTTAGCGCCAAAGACCTCGAAATCCAGGAACCAAGGCTCTGCATAAAGCCACAGCATAATGAAACCGCCAGACCAAGCAACAAAGACTCCAGTAAAGATAAGCAAAGTCAAAGACACTTGGCGGAATTGCAAATATAGCAGCAAGAAGATGGCGAAAAGCGCTAATGGCAAGACCACCATCATCTTCTTTTCTGATCGCACCTGATTCTCATAGGCACCTGCGAATGCAAAGCTTACACCGGCAGGAACAATCAAGTCGCCACTGGCAATCTTGTCATTCAAGAAGGCCTGGCACTCCTCAACGACGTCCACCTCCGCATAACCCTTCTTCATGTCGAACAAGACATAACCGAGCAAAAAGGTGTCCTCACTCTTAATGACCTGAGGACCAGGCGTGTAGTGGATCTTCGTTAATTGTCCCAAGGGGATTTGCGCCCCAGAGCCAGTTGGCACTAAAATTTCTTTCAAACTCTCCCACTGGTCTCGGAGCTCTCGAGAATAGCGAACGCGAACAGGATAACGCTCTCGCCCTTCAACCGTTGTTGTGATTCGGCGACCACCGACGGCAACTTCGATCACATCTTGAACCGTTCGTATGTGCACACCGTAGCGAGCAATTGCATCCCGATCGATTTCTATTTCAATGTAGGGTTTGCCCACAATACGATCAGCGAAAACGGCACTCGCTTCCACCGAAGGAATCTCCTTGAGAAGCTTCTCAATTTCAAGACCGACCTTCTCGATGGTCGCCAAGTCTGGGCCCTTCACTTTAATCCCCATGGGGGCCCGCATACCACTTTGAAGCATGACGATTCGAGCTTCAATTGGTCTGAGCTTAGGAGCCGAAGGTGTAGCTCCTGGCACTTTCGCCGCCTCTATAATGGCATTCCATATATCATCCGTTGACTTAATCTCTGGGCGCCATTGACGAAATATCTTGCCGTTCTCATCCGGAACAAGCTCGCCATTGTCATCACGCAAGTATTCCTTCTTCTCTTCGTCGTAGGCAAAACGTAAGACTTGGCCGTCTTCATCAATAGCGTACTCAGACTTGTAGCTGATGATGGTCTCGATCATGCCGATAGGAGCTGGATCCAAGGGACTCTCCACCCGACCAATCTTGCCAACGACTTCTTCGATTTCAGGAATAGCACGAATGGCCATGTCTTGCAGGCGCAAGATGTCATGAGCTTCGCCGATAGAAGCATGAGCCATCGTCGTCGGCATATACAGGAAGGAGCCTTCATCCAACTTGGGCATGAACTCCTTCCCAAACCCAGTGAATTTATGTTTGGCAGTAATCCAGAATTCTGTTTTTCGGACATCGTCTGCTGATGCGATACCCGTCATCTCCACCACTTTCGGCACAAAACCAAAGGTCGCTTCGAATCCGCGCCATGTCACAAGCCCGAAAGCCACGAGAGCCGTGGGCATGGTCAAGAACAAGAGTTTATGGCGCAGGCACCAGCGCAGGATGGGCTCGTATACGAGCAAGAACAAACGGAT
Organism: Planctomycetota bacterium; assembly: GCA_015485455.1. GTDB lineage: Bacteria > Planctomycetota > DRQF01 > S139-23. The sequence continues at coordinate 17,103 of WFTN01000219.1, forward strand.
CGAAAGTAAAATGCCCCCGATGATCCCGACCACAAAGACGAGGTTCTCCATGTCCTTCTCTGGACCAAAAGGAGCCCAGTGTTCGGCGAGATAGATAGCAACCAAAGTGGCCACAGCGATACTTGAGAACTTCAGAACAACAGAGACCAACTTGCTCGGCAAGAATGGTTCGGCCAGGCGCCACAATCCGATCACCAAAAGAATGGCCCCGGCCCACCACCAGGAAGCAAAGGCCAAGAATAGCCCAGAAACAATCAAAATGCCGCTCATGATCATGCGACCAACCCGACTCGGCTTCCCCTTGGCAATCAAGATATGGGCCAGAGGGGGAATAATCGTCAACGCCAAGACAACAGACGCAAAAAGAGCGAAAGTTTTGGTGTAGGCCAAAGGCTTGAAGAGCTTACCTTCCGCCGCCTCCATGGTGAAAACTGGCAGGAAGCTAACGATCGTCGTGAGAACACTTGTCAGAACTGCGGAGCCCACTTCAGAAGACGCTCGAAAGACAACCTCCAATCGACTCTCGTCTGGCGGTGCTTCATCGAGATGCTTTAGTATGTTCTCGCAGATTACGATTCCCATGTCGACCATGGTTCCGATGGCAATAGCAATACCAGACAAGGCGACCACATTGGCATCAACCTTAAATTGACGCATGAGGATAAAGCAGGCGAGTACTGCAAGAGGAACAACACCCGAGATGAGCAAAGAGCTACGCAGATGCATCATCATGACGAGCACAACAATGATCGTCACGAGAATTTCTTCCAACAGAGCTGTATTGAGAGTACCGAGGGTTTCATAGATCAGCCCAGACCGATCATAGAAAGGTACGATCGTGATCTGAGAGACCGTCCCATCGGGTAGCGTCTTCTTCGGTAAACCCGGTGAAATTTCCTTGATCTTTGCTTTAAGCTTCTTGATGGCCGCGAGAGGATTATCACCGTAGCGAACAACGACCACGCCTCCCACTGCTTCGGCACCCCCTTTATCGAGCACCCCACGACGTAGGGCTGGCCCCAACGTGACGCGAGCGACTTGGCGAATCGTGATAGGCACGTTGTCCGTCACCTTGACAACCACCTTCTCGAGATCTTTGACGTCCTGCACGAAACCAAGACCCCGAACCACATATTCAGCTTTGTTGATCTCAATCGTTCGAGCACCAACATCGACGTTGGACATACGAATAGCACTGTAGATTTCGCCTAAACCAACGCCATAGGCTCGCATGGCATCTGGGTCGACGTCAATTTGATACTCTTTGACAAAGCCACCAATCGAGGCGACTTCTGAAACGCCGTCTACTCCTTGGAGGCCATAGCGCACATACCAATCTTGGGCCGTGCGGAGTTCTTGGAGATCCCAACCCCCCGTTGGATTACCATGCTCGTCTCTTCCCTCTAGAGTATACCAATACACTTGACCCAGCGCCGTAGCGTCTGGCCCTAAGGCTGGCTTGACGCCTTCAGGCACGGTTCCCGCAGGTAGACTGTTGAGCTTCTCCAAAATTCTAGTTCGCGACCAATAGAATTCAACATCATCTTTGAAGACAACGTAGATGGTCGAGAAACCGAACATCGAATAACTACGAATAGTCTTGACGCCGGGAATTCCCAAGAGTGAAACTGTGAGAGGATAGGAGACTTGATCCTCAATATCTTGAGGAGAACGGCCCATCCATTCGGTGAATACAATTTGTTGGTTTTCGCCAATATCAGGAATTGCATCTACAGGAACGGGGTCACGAGGCAAGTCGCCCACGGACCAGTCGAAAGGCGCATTGAGAACTCCCCAACCGATCACCATCAAGGTGACCAAAGCCACGATCAGCTTGTTTTCCAAGCAGAAACGCATGACATTGTCGAGGAGGGAAGGATTGTGAGGAACGTCGCTCATTTGCCTTCTCCCATGTGGGTGCTCTTGATCTCTCCACAGGAGAACATCGATGAGCCATAGAATGGATTTTCAACTTCATCGGACACTTGCAACCAAGTCCCGCCCTTGCCGCCATTGGCCATGGAGCAAAACGCTGTGTGATAGGTAGTTTTCCCTGGGTGACCGAATGAGTTTTCCATCTCTAAGATTTTTGGGGCGATTTCATTAAACATTTTACGTGCAGACTTGATGTCACTGGCATGAGGCCCGTGGGCCGTTTTTGCAAGTAAAGCCTGACTCAGATTGTCCCAGTTCCCGGGTACTTTCAGATCCTGAGGAAAACTCTTAACCGCGGTGTTTATCGCTGTCATCGCCGTTTTCGCAGCCTCAAGATCGTCACTTGAAAGCGCTTTATGAAGCTGAAAGTAAGCCCCGTAAATGGGAGCTGTCGCTGCAAGAAAATCTCGCCCAACAGACACTTTCATCCCATTCGAATCCGCCTTTCCCGCGTCCGACTTATCCTTGGATTTCATCACTGGCTTGCCATCTGCCCCGGCGAACTCTTCTCGAATTTCGCCGCAAGTAAACATCGATGAGCCATAGAAAGGATTCTCTACACTTTCGGCCAATTGCAACCAGGACGCCCCTTTCCCTTGAGCAGCCATTGGACAAAAAGCCTCGCGATGAACCGCTTTTCCGCGGTGTCCAAAGGATCGTTCGACGGCGAGGATAGACTTGGAAACCACTTCAAAGATTCCGCGAACACTGGCAATCTTCTGAGCGTGTTTCAGGTGTTCTGTGGCCCGCACGATTTCAGCCGACAGCGCATTCCAACGTTCATGAGCTTGAGCGTTGGCCAAAGTGACCGCGAGATTCTTCGCCTCCTTCGTCATCATCGACATGGCCATTTTGGCAGCCTCAACATCATCCTTTGTGAGAGCGACCTGAGCCTCGAAGTATCCTTGATAAACACGCTCAAGAGCCTCAAGAAACTCTGGGGTCGTTTCCATTCGACTGGCGTCCGCCTCTTCCGTCATACTCATCATGCTTGGTTTAGCTAAGATCTGGAGGGCACTGTCAATCTTAAAGTTGCCATTGGTGACAACCATTTCACCCTCTTTCAAACCATCGTAAATGAGATACCAATCCCCAGCCCGAGGCCCCACAACCACTTCTCGCCCTTCAAAAGTCGGGCGTTCCGTATCTGGACGTTGCACATAAACAACACCTCGCTTGCCAGTCAGAAGAACAGCTGTACTAGGAACCACAATGGGTGGTTGTAAGTCGGTCTTGGCAGCGGAGAAGCCGAGGGACGTAGCGGGAACAAGAACCATCTTGCAAATATCACAAATGCCTTCTTCGTCCTTGACCACTTCATGGTGCATAGGACAAATCCATTTCTTAGCCATATCTGGCTCAAGGACTTGGCCGCCTTCAGCTATCTTGCTTCGTAGTACGGCACGAACGAACATGCCTGGTTTGAGCTTAAGATCCTTGTTGGCAACATTGACACGGATCTTCTTGGTCCTGGTCTTCTCATCCAAGTATGGCGGGACGAAACTGATCCAGCCGTCAAACTTTTCTCCCGGATGTGCCTCGGTTTCGATCTGAACTTTCTGGCCGTAGCGAATCCAAGGGAAGTCCATCTCGTAGGCATCCAGCTCCAGCCAAACAACAGAAAGATCTGCCACGGTGTAGATCGGTGAGCCAACCTTCACATACATTCCTTCCACTGCTTTCTTGTGAATTACAACGCCAGACAAGGGGGCATTGATTTGGATGTGGGTTTGAACTTCACCCCTTTCCTCAATCGCAGCGATTTGTTCCGATGTGAGTCCCCAAAGCCGTAGCTTTTCCCTCTCCGACTCCAAATGCTTCTTAGCGCTATTCTTCAGGAATTCGCTTTTTTCATTCGCCGTTTCCTCTAAGCTCTTCCTCGCCTCAAGAAGGGACTCTTGGGCCTCCAAGAGCTGAGGTGAATAGAGCAGAACCATGTGATCACCCTTCTCCACCCTGGTTCCGGTATAGTCGACAAAAAGACGATCCAGTCGCCCAGGGATCCAAGCGGACAATGACTTAACCCGGGTCTCGTCGTAAACGACCTTTCCCACCATCCGAATCGTTGATTCCACGAACCTGCGTTCGACTCGGCTTGTCTGAACTTGTGCCAGCGCCATATCTGACTTGGACATGACTAAGGCCCGGGGCCCAGCGTCGTCACCAGAGCTTTTCAGTTCAATCAGATCCATGCCACAGATGGGGCAAGCACCGGGTTCTGGCATCTTGATTTGAGGGTGCATGGAGCAAGTCCAAATGACACCAGCAGCCGCATTGGAGCTAACAGGGGCTCCCTTAGCGGAGGACTCCGCCGGGGCACGCCCAGAAGAACCGACCTCGTAGGCCACGTAGATCAAGAGAATAGTAACCAGAATGCGCGTCCAATTGGCACCAACCAAGTAGGCCAGGACTTTCTTCGCTGTGAGTTTCTTGTCGGTCATTTGATGACTCCTCCGCAGAGCGCTTTGAGCGCGGCCAAGGCTTGTTCGTAATTTGCGCGGGCTCGTTCTGACGATTTTTCAAACGCAAGAAGGACCCGCTGGCTGTCAATAAGATCAGTAAATGAAGCTGTTCCCGCCCGGTAGGCGACTTCGGTCACCTCTAAAGCCTGCCTGGCTCTGGGCAGTAGGCTATCGCGGTAAAGGGCGACTTGCCTGAATGCATCGTCCAGTTTGTAGGCTTGCAGGTCTAAAGAGGCGAAGAGATCGTTCTCTTTTTGCGCCAAGGCTGCCACCGCCGCTGCCCGCGAAGCCAAGGCTTCCTGTTCCGCTGCGTCATATTTGCGCGTTTGAATGGGGATGTTGAATGACAAAGTGAAGAGCAAAGGGTCATCGCCGCTCCCTGCAACTCCTCCCATGGTGGCGTTATCGGTGGCAATATAATTGGCCCCCAAGGTGAGATCCGGCCAGCGATCAAGATTGGCCAGTTCAGCACGCTTCGCATGCTTTTCCGCCTCCTCTCGCAAAGCCGCCAATTCAGGATTCATTCGTAGTAAGTTCTCTTTGAGTGGCCCAATGTTATAGACACGATCCGCTTCGCTGATCTTCGCTGGCCAAGGAAGAAGCATACTTCCTGGCCAATTCATCGCTGCTCGAATTCGAGAGCTGAGGGGCTGCCGGAATTTCTGCAAGGTCTCAATTTCGTTTTCGACCTTCCCGATTTCAACTTGCAGCCGAATCAGGTCGTCTTGGCCACCACCCCCCTGAATCTTACGCTGGGCAACTGGCTCCAGGCGCTTGAGCAAGACAAGATTCTCTTGGGTGATGCGAACTGCTTGGGCCAAATAGGCGTACTCAAAGAAGGCACTACGGATTTCGAGTTCCACCGCCAGTTGCTTGGAAATGACCACAGCCCAGAGGCGATTAGCTTCCTGCATTTGGACTTCGCCGCGGGTTTCAAGCTTGCCAAACCAAGGGAATGTTTGGGAAAGACCAAAAGTGTTTTCCTGAGGCCCTGTCCTGGTTTGAACACTCTCAACAAATTGGCCAAAAGTAAATCGGGGGTCAGGCAGTGCTGTCACCTGAGTGATTCTTTCCATGGCCGCTCTCCATTTCTCGAATGCAGAATGGACGCCGGCATTCATGGTGAGGCCGTACTTGGTGTAGTCCCCCAAGGTCGCTGAGTCGAGAGAGGGAACTTGGATTCCTGAAGTTTCCTCCGTTGCGCTTTCATCCGCTTGCTGATCGCCTTTCATTTCCCCTGGCTCAAAGAGCTGACTTCGGCGGTCATCAATGGCGCGGCGAACATGGTCAGACCGACACGCACCGAGTGCGCTCAGGAGA
>WFTN01000220.1 GCA_015485455.1 Planctomycetota bacterium
GCGTCGGGGAGTGGTCAGCAAGAATCCGGAGTCGCAGCGCTCAATTTCTTGGAGCCCTTCTGATAGAGCTAACTCCGCCGGGCTTCGTGCCAAACGAGCAAGGAAGGCGTCGAGGACATCGCGGGCACGACCACTGACAGGGAAGACCTTTTCTAAGGGGAAGGTGGCGGTCTCAACTCCTTCTTCGGCAAGGAGGGCTCGCGTATCGTCGGGACCGAACTCATGAAGGCCGTATTTGAGAAAACGGCCCCCTGCTTTGCCAAACCACTGACCCAATTCTTTGATGGGAAGAGTAGAGGTGACGTTGCAGCGGCTACCGCCACTGGCCAAGATCTTGACACCGGCTTTGTGGTTCTTTTCTAAGAGAAGGGTCTTGGCGCCTCGGTTTCCGGCTTCTGTGGCAGCCAAGAGGCCAGCAGCTCCAGCCCCCACAACAACGATGTCGAAATCAGCGGCCTCAGTCATCAGTCCTGGGTGTGCTTTTGATCAATGGTTTTTTTGAAGACTGTGGCGCGGTAGTGGCGGAGTTCTTCGATGGATTCCACGATGTCCTCCAAGGCACGGTGAGCCCCTTTCTTAGGAGGCATGACTTGTTCGCCGTACCAGCGCTTGGAGAGTTCCTTGATCGTGCTGACGTCGATATTGCGGTAGTGCACGAAATCAGAGATCTTCGGCATGAATTTGTCGAGGAAGACACGGTCATTGTGGACACTGTTACCACACAAAGGGGAAATGCCTTTGCGTACATACTTCTTGAGGAAGTTGAGAGTTTGTTCTTCCGCATCAGCCATGTCGATCTTGGAGTCTTTGACCGCTTGAGTCAGGCCGGACTTACCGTGGTGATCTGTGTTCCAAGCATCCATGGCGTCCAAATAGGCATCCGGTTGGTGGATGACCAAGTCTGGGCCTTCGGCAATAACCTCTAAGTCCCCATTGGTGACAATCGTAGCGATCTCAATAATAGTGCGTTGGTCGATCTCTAACCCAGTCATCTCCAGGTCGATCCAGATGAGATTGTCGTCGCTTACCATGAGGTTCTTTCTTCGGAAGAGGAACAGTTTTTCGCCAGCGGACAGGTGAGCTCAGGCCCACTCCTAGTCTAAACAGCTATTGATAAAGTTACCAACCGCTGCGATTTCTTCCATGACTACTTCGTGTTGCATGTTATAGGACTGGAAATCGACTTGGTATCCGGCATTCTTCATGGCGGAACAGAGCTTCTGGCCTTGGGCGAAGGGCACCATGGGGTCTTGCTTGCCATGTCCTTGGAAGATGGGGATATCCTGATTGATAGGGGTTCTTTCGGCTTCAAAGCTGGAACCGCAAACCAAGTAGGTGGATAGAGCCACAAGTCCGGCGAGTTTTTGATCAAAGCGTAAGGCGGTGTGGGTGGCGACGACTCCACCTTGTGAGAATCCTGCCAAGATAATTTTAGACGTGGGGATGCCTCGTTCGACTTCCCGAGCGATCAGGGCTTTCACATGAGCTTCAGAGGCCCGGACGCCACCTTCGTCGGCTCGATTGTCTAAATCGAGATCATTGATGTCATACCAGGCCGGCATGACCATGCCCATATTGATGGAAACAGGAATCTCCGGGGCATGGGGAAAGACGAAGCGACAGGGGGTTTTGTCGTCGATTTTGAGATAGGGCACGATAGGAGGGAAATCGTGGCCGCTAGCCCCTAAGCCATGGAGCCAAATTACGGCGCAGGTGGGATTGTCGCCGGTTTCCAATTCAACAGTTTTGAGCAATTTATCTGACATGGGGCTGGCTTCCTTTGATAGCCGAAAAATTCTGCTTGCATGGGGCCGCAGGACACACATTGGACTCGCTTCTAAGGAAGCGCTGCGAAAATGTCTTGGGCGAAGGCTGCCAGACTTGGATCTCTGGCCCCCATGACGACGATGGTGTCGCCCTCTAAGGTAGCATTTACCAGAGCTGCTATCAGGTGGGATCGCTGGCGAAAAAAGGAGGCATTGACCCCACGATCCAAGAAGTCCTGACAAAGATCCCCAGATGAGATGTCTTTCGTTACCGTGCCCCCGGCGTAGAAGATCTCCAGGAGCATCATTTGGTCATCAGGCCCCAAAACCGCCTGGGCGGCGTCAGCGTAGTCATGACGCATGTATTTCGTTGGTCCAAAGCCGTGGGGCTGAAATACAGCGAAGAGCCTTTTGCCTCGGCTCTTGGCGGCGGTCATAGCAGCGTGGATCTTGGAGGGGTTGTGGGCAAAGTCGTCGATGACCTCGATTCCACTTTTTGAGCCCAAGAGCTGAAAGCGTCGGGAAACCCCGCGGAATTGGGAAATCCCTTGGGCTGCCAGTTCGAGATCAACTCCCAGAACCTTTCCCGCTGCCATAGCGGCGACAGCATTGAGCATGTTGTGGTGTCCGGGCATGGGAACGCGCACTGAGATGCCCTCAACTTCAAAGCTGCTGCCTTCTAAGTCGCTGGTGATGTGGGTGGCACGGAAATTGGCCTGCGGACCTACTCCGAAGACCAGAGCCCCTGGACGTAAGGAAGCCAAATTCTCGTCTTCAGCCACAATCACATCTCGAGTGGATTGACCACAGAATTGGGCGAAAACGGGCAGCATGGCTTCTAAGGCTCCATGATCTCGGTGCAGATTTAGAACCATGGCCACTTGGGGGCTATACCGTATGAGACTCCGATCGCTTTCGTCTGCTTCCACGACGAGGGGGCCCGTGCCGCAGAAACCGTTACCGCGCCAAAGGCCTCCTTGGAGT
>WFTN01000221.1 GCA_015485455.1 Planctomycetota bacterium
CTCCCTGGATGATCCTATGTGGGCGTCTCACCCCCTCGTCGTCCCTGACATTGACTTGATCCGGATTGATGTGGCAACGGACACCATTTCTGCCCAAGTCACCGGAGTGGGCACGATCAACTATGACTTTACCATCGACCCTCTCACCGGAATCATCGTGGTGGCAAAAACCGACGCCCGCAATGCCATTAGTTTTGAACCCAACTTGAAGTCGAACTACTACGACTCAGGGCTCACGTTCGTCGATGTCTTGAGCAACGCCACCATCGATCATGACCTCAACACAGGGGTGACTCCTAAGACTAAGTCCCTCGCGATTTCAGAACCCACAGCCCTCGTCATAGATGCCACAAGGCGACGGATCTGGGTTGCGGCGCAAGGGAGCGACCGGGTAGCTCAAGTGTCCGACCAAGGCGAAGTTGTTAGACGCATCGATCTCGCCGGACCATTCAGCCAAGCAGATTCACATGCAACGAAACGTGGCCCCAGGGGACTAGCGTTGACACAAAACGGCGACGTGCTCTACGTCTATAATCGCATGTCCCAATCGGTTTCCGTCATAAACACAACCACAGCTCAAGTCACAGGGGAAGTTTCCCTGGGATTCGACCCTATGTCTCCAGAATGGCGCCGTGGACAAGGCCTCCTCTACGATGCCAAACTTTCAGCAGACGGCACGGTATCTTGCGCTTCTTGCCACATCGATGGCGAACATGACCTGCTTTCTTGGGACCTGGGAGACCCAGGAGGCACCATGACTCCTGTTCCTGCCCAGGTGCCACATCCGAGTTTCCCCGCCAACGCATTTCCTCCTTTCAACTACCACCCCATGAAAGGTCCCATGGTCACCCAGACATTGCGGGGACTCAAGACCAACGCTCCCTATCATTGGCGAGGCGACAAGCCACGCATCCAAGACTTCAATGGTGCATTCGTAAGTCTCTTGGGGGGGGCTCTGCTCAACAACAAAGACATCGACCTATTGGCGCACTTCCTCACCCATATCAGCCACCCAGGAAATCCCAACCAGAACCTAGACCGAACCCTGCCAGCGTCGGCCGCCGCAGGCAAAGTGGCCTTTGACACACTTCCCGCCGTCGCTTTCCCCGGAGGTTTTCAACTTACCTGTGCCGATTGCCACGGGGGAGAAGATGGCTCAGGGAAAGAAATCGTCTTGCCGATTCCTCAAACTTTCATTGGTCCCAGCCAGCCCACCAATACACCTCAACTCAGGGGTCTCTTTCGCCGCGGGGAAGCTCCCATCAATGGATCACCCTCCAAAGTTGGTTTTGGGTTTGCCCATGATGGAGGCTTACCCACCATGCGCCTCTTCCTGGACATCCCAGCGTTCAGCCTCATGCCCACCAGTGAGAAAGACAACTTGGTGGCATTCCTCCAGGCGTTCGACACGGGGACAGCACCCATCGTGGGGCATCGTTACTTGGTCAATTGGCAAACAGCGAATACCACAGCCTTGCTTAACGAAATCGTCCTACTACAGAGCCGCGCGGTGGCGAAGGACTGTGATCTCATCTTGGAGTCGAGACTGGATGGCAAGAAACAGAATTTCGTCTTCAACACCAACACCTGGCGATACGACGCCGACGTCGATGGTGTTCGCAGTCTGAGTGCTGCGCGATTGAATCTCCTGGCTGCTGCGGGTCGTTTGTCTGGAGCCGCATTGGCTACGCCTTTTGGCGAGGGCCACGAACGGGCGTTTGGATATACAGAATTCGCAGTGGGCCTTCGAGAATCCCAAGGAACGAATCCCCAACCAACCATACGCCTCGAATTGGTCAACCGAAGAACAAACGACCCAGGTACTCTTAATTTCGTTGTCATCGGTTTGCCCCAAGGAGCTTCCGCCGAGCTCCTGGTGGCCAAGGGTCCAGGTCTCAAGACCCAACACAACAGTGGACGCTGGGTCAAGCGAAACCAACTGCTGTCTTTACCGTTGGGTATGAAGGTGAACGGCTCTTTGCATTATGGCCAAGCCAAGATTCCCAAGACCAGCAAGAATGCCATCACAGTGCAGGCGCGGATCCTTGGACTCCCCGGTGGATTGAGCTTCAGCAACGCATTGACCATCAAGGGAAAATAGGACGTCGATTGACTCCTTGCACCCTCGAGTCAAGCATGCCAACTGCTTTTCTTGAGACCGCGAAACAGGTCAACTTGATTCGCTGACGGACAAGTTATTTGCGAATCTGAGCGCCAAGCTTCGCTTCCAAAGCTTCCATGGCCAACGCTTGACTGGCATCCACTTCCTCTCCTGTGAGAGTGCGATCCCCGCTGCGATAGGTCAGAGAAAATGCCAAACTTTTCTTGCCTGCGTCCAACTGCTTGCCCCGGTATTCATCAAAGAATTCCAAGCTCTCCAAGTTCGGTAATTGGAGTGCGCCCAGAACACCGGCAATTTCTGCCCATCGGGTGCCTTGATCTACGACCACGGCCAAATCGCGGTGAACTGCGGGAAAGCGAGAAAGCGGCTGATACTTGGGTTCCAAGTTGGCCCGCTCTGTCAACGAGTCCAGTCGCAACTCGACATACAAGGGAGCATGTTTCAGATCGTGGTGTTTCAGAATATTAGCCTTGGGTTGCCCCATGAACCCAAGAACCACGCCATCCCCATCAAGAATCGAGACAGACTTGTCAGCTTCCAAGAGCTGGGCACCCTTTTCTGTCAAAGGCTCGAATCTCAGATCACGAATTCCGATGGCAGCACACACCCTTTCGACATCCCCCCGTAAACCACGGAAATTACCATCAGAGAGCATTCCGACGATCGGCAAATGCTCAGGCAAGTCTTTGGGATGATGGGCCAAATAAACAACAGTGCATTCGACGAGGCGCACATCATTGTTGCCATGATTCTGATTCGTCTTCCGCACTTTGAGCATCGACGGCATCAAACTTTGGCGCAAAGCATTCTCATCTTTGCGCATGGCGTTAGCGATGGTCACCGGAGCCGTGTCCGCAAAAAAGCATCCCGCGGCTTCTTCTTCACCACAAAACGATGTCGTCAGAGTTTCTTGGTATCCAGCAGCGACCAATCCATTGCGAACTAAACGACGAATGTTTTGGTCACGACTTTCCTGCACAGTCATGACGGACATATTCGTTCCTGCAGGAATCATGTGGAGTCCGTGGTTGCGGATCACTTCTTCAATCAAGTCAATTTCGCGATTCACATCACCACGAAACCGTGGCACGGCAACTTGAATTCCCGAGGCAGGGTCTCCAGCAACTTCAAATTCGAGTCGTTCGAAGATTTCCCGACAAGTAGCCCATGGGACATCAATTCCCACAATGCGCTTCACTTCTTCGTGACGGAAATCAATCTTGTCGTTGCGAGACTCAACGAAGTTCTCTTCCACAACACCTTGACGCAGAGTACCACCAGCCACTTCGGCAATAAGCGCGGCACAATATTGAGCTGCGATGAGAGTTCCTTCCGCATCGATACCACGCTCAAAACGAAACGAGCTATCTGAAGACAACCCAAGTTTCTTTGAAGTGCTACGAATTCGAATGGGCTCAAAATAAGCGGTTTCGAGAAGAACCCGTGTTGTTTTTTCTGTGACTTCCGTGGGACCACCACCCATAACACCAGCGATGGCAACCGGGCCCTTCCCGTCGGCAATCACCGTCATCGTAGGGTCAAGGTCATAGGACTTGTCATTCAAAGCAAGCAAAGTCTCCCCTGCTTTTGCTTGCCGAATAATGATCTTGCCATCATGCAATTTGTCGAGATCAAAGGCATGAAAGGGCTGATTGGTGACGAAGAGTGCATAGTTCGTGGCATCAACGATGTTGTTTACGCTTCGCAGGCCAATGGCCTCCAACTTCTCAACCATCCAAGCAGGTGAAGGCCCTACTTTTACCCCTTCAATGACCATAGCCGTATATCGAGGGCATTCTTCTTTGGCCTGAATTTCGACTCCGCAAGCCCCTGAAGCCTGAGCGTTATTCATGACAGGTTCTAATTGCGGTTTCACCAAGCTCAACTTGCATGCCGCTGCTAAATCCCGGGCCAAACCCAATATGCCCAAACAGTCAACGCGGTTAGAAGTCACGGCGAATTCAATCATGAAATCATCGCCGGCAGGCTCGAAGTACTCCACTTCCATTCCTGACATGGTGAAACGTTCACACATCTCCCGAATGTCACCATCGAAGCTTGGAACGTATTCTTTGATCCAATTGTAGGTCGCTTTCATCGGAGCGTTCCTTCATCTATTTGCAGCGGGCATCAAAGGAATGTCCTTCGATGTTTGTTTGACTTGTGACTAACCTGGAAATTGACTGAGAAAACGCACGTCGTTTTCAGTTAGGTACCGAATATCCGGAATTCCAAAACGACGCATGGCCATGCGCTCGATGCCTAGGCCGAACGCAAATCCAGTATAGACGTCCGGATCATACCCCACGGCTTTGAATACGTTGGGGTCAACCATGCCGCAACCGCCCATTTCGATCCAGCCTTTTTGCTGGCATGTAGAGCAGCCTTTGCCTTTACAGAAAGGGCAAGCCACATCCACTTCTGCGCTCGGTTCCGTGAAGGGGAAGAAGTTCGGGCGCAAACGAATCTCTAAGTCCTCACCAAACAAACCGGCAAAGAACTGAATCAAGGTCGACTTCATGTCTTGCATGGTCAAACCCTTGTCCACTGCAAGCCCTTCGATCTGATGGAACATATAATGGTGGCTAGCATCCACGGAGTCCGGACGATAGACCCGACCTGGAGCGATAATGCGCAAAGGGGGCTTCCGGTTCTCCATCACCCGAATCTGCACGGTGGAAGTTTGGCTGCGCAACAGTTGATTGTCAGACAGATAAAAATTATCCGCTTCAGACCGAGCGGGGTGGTTCTCAGGAATGTTGAGAGCATTGAAGTTGTGAAATTCATCTTCCACCTCTGGGCCTTCTGCGACTTCAAAGCCCAATGATTTCATGCAAGAGATCATCTGCTCCATCATTTGTGTGATGGGATGGCGGGTGCCAATCAGTGGCGGGATGCCCGGAAGTGTGAGGTCTTCGTCGCCCCCGCTCTTGGGGGCCGCCCCCAACCGTTCTTTCGCTACACCATGAGCTTCTTTCAACTCATTCTTCAGCTTATTGACGAGCTGCCCGAATACCGGCTTATCTTCCTTGGGAAGGCTTTTCAGTTCCTTCATCAAGCCCTGAACTGGCCCCTTTTTGCCAAGATAGTGAATACGCCACTTTTCCAGGCCCCCGGCGTCCCCAGCCAATGCAAGTTCTTCCAGGGCCTGCTTCCGCATATTTTCAATGAGCTTCATCAATCTCTCGCTTCACAGCAGACTGAAACAACGTGAATTCGATAGTCAACGAAAAGAGGCCTGGCAGATTTCTTGCCAGGCCTCTTCGTCGAATCCGATTTCTCAGAGAGCAGCCTTGGCAGTTTCAACCAAGCTTGCAAATCCCTGAGGGTCACTTACCGCAATCTCGGCAAGCTGCTTACGATCCAATGTCACTTCAGCTTTGGCCAAACCATTGATGAAC